>DAOUPC010000223.1 GCA_030626365.1 Paracoccaceae bacterium | reverse complement strand
GGGTTCGCCGCCACCTTCATGGCCAAACCCTATGCGACGGACGCCGGGAACGGGATGCATGTGCATTTTTCGGTGCTGGACCGGCAAGGGCGCAATGTGTTTGACGATGGCGGGGCGGCGGGGTCAGATCTGCTGCGCCACGGCGTGGCCGGGTGTCTGGCCGCGATGCCCGCCAGCACGCTGATCTTTGCACCACACGGCAATTCCTATACCCGGCTGGTGCCCGGCACCCACGCCCCAACCAGCGCCGCCTGGGCCTATGAGAACCGCACCGCCGCCATTCGCATACCCGGCGGGCCGCATGTTGCACGTCGTATCGAACACCGGGTCGCGGGGGGGGATACCAACCCCTATCTGATGCTGGCCGCCATATTGGGGGCCGCCCTGATCGGGATAAAGGACGCAACCCCGCCACCGCCCCCCATCACCGGGAACGCCTATGCCCTGCCCGACCTGCCCCAGCTTGCCACCGACTGGGCCAGCGCGATCAGCGCCTTTGAAACCAGCCCGCTGATTGCCCGCATTTTTCCCGCACTGCTGATCGACAACATGGTGATGACCAAACGCCAGGAACTGTCCCGGTTTGATGACCTTGCCCCCGAACGCCACTGGCTTAGCTATCTTGAAGCCGTCTGAGCCTCTTGCCCCGGCAGGGCACCTCGGCTAGCATTAATTTGATCAAATTACTGGTGACCCATGAAAATCGGCATTCTACTGACCGGCCATGCCCCGGCTACCCTTATCGCCGACACCGGCGACTATGACAAAATCTTTGCCGAAATGCTGGGGGGGCATGGCTTGCGCTTTCAGAACTATGCGGTGGTGGACGGGCAATTTCCCGCCGGGGCCGATGACGCCGATGGCTGGCTGATAACCGGCTCAAAGCACGGCGCATATGAAGACCACGCATGGATTGCCCCGCTTGAGGCACTGATCCGCGACATCCACGCCCGCAACCAACCACTGATCGGCGTCTGCTTTGGCCATCAGATCATCGCGCAGGCACTGGGCGGCAAGGTCGAAAAGCACCCCGGCGGCTGGGCCGTGGGGCACACAGATTACAAACACGGCGACCAGACCCTTGCGCTGAATGCCTGGCATCAGGATCAGGTCACGCGCCGCCCCAAAGGCGCGCGGGTACTGGCCGGAAATGATTTCTGCGAAAACGCCATTCTGGCCTATGGCGACACCATCTGGACAATACAGCCACACCCCGAATTCAGCGCCTTCTTTGTTGATGGGCTGATCCGCACGCGCGGGCGCGCCGTGGTGCCCGACAGATTACTGGATGCCGCCGCCGCCAGATTGAACAGGGCAAACAACAATGCGGACATCGCCACCCACATGGTCGGCTTTTTCAAGAAAGAGAGGGCCTGATGGCCACCTGGATCGACACCCTGCCCGAAGCGGCGCAAACCTATCTGAACGGCAAGCGTCTGGACGAGGTGGAGTGCATCATATCGGACCTGCCCGGCATTGCCCGTGGCAAGGCGGTGCCCGCCAGAAAATTTGAGAAACAGGACTATTTTCACCTGCCCGACAGCATCTTTTACCAGACCATCACCGGCGGCTGGGGCGAGGCGGCCGGGGACGAAGGCTTTGTTGAACGCGACATGGTTCTGCGGCCCGACATGTCCACCGCCACCGCCGCCCCCTGGACCGGGGACTGGACCTTGCAGGTGATCCACGACGCCTTTGACCGCAATGACCAGCCGATCCCGTTCAGCCCACGAAACGTGCTGAAACGGGTGGTGCAGCTTTATCACGACAAAGGCTGGAAACCGGTCGTGGCCCCCGAGATGGAGTTCTTTCTGGTGGCCCGCAACATCGACCCGGCCAAGGAAATTGAACCGATGATGGGCCGATCGGGTCGCCCGGCGGCGGCAAGGCAGGCCTATTCGATGACCGCTGTGGACGAATTTGGCCCGGTTATCGACGACATCTATGATTTCGCCGAGGCGCAGGGGTTCGAGATTGACGGCATCACCCAGGAAGGCGGTGCCGGACAGCTTGAGATAAACTTGGCGCACGGCGATCCGGTCAAGCTGGCGGATGAGGTGTTTTATTTTAAGCGGCTGATCCGCGAGGCCGCGCTGCGCCATGATTGTTTTGCCACCTTCATGGCCAAACCAATCGCCGACGAACCGGGATCAGCGATGCATATACATCATTCGATTCTGGACATTGGCACCGGGAAAAACATCTTTTCCGGCCCCGAGGGCGAAGAAACGGATGCGTTTTTCCACTTTATTGCCGGGTTGCAGAACCACCTGCCGTCGGCCATCGCCACCATCGCACCTTATGTGAACAGCTATCGCCGGTACGTAAAGGACCACGCCGCGCCGATCAACCTTAGCTGGGGGCGGGACAACCGCACCACCGGCATCCGCATCCCGCTGTCCGGCGCGTCGGCACGGCGCGTCGAGAACCGGCTGGCCGGGATGGATTGCAATCCCTATCTGGGCATCGCCGCCAGTCTGGCCTGTGGCTATCTGGGTTTGACGCAAGGGCTGCGCCCGGACAAACAAACCACGGGCGAGGCCTATGACGGACAAGAGGACATCCCCCGCGATCTGAGCCGCGCGCTTGATCTGTTTGACGAGGCGGATGCGTTGCAGGGGGTTCTGGGGGAAGAATTCGCAAGGGTTTATTCGATTGTGAAGCGCACCGAGTACGAAGAGTTTTTGCAGGTGATTTCCCCCTGGGAGCGCGAGCATTTGCTGATCAATGTGTAATCGCGCGAGCGCAGAATTTGAGTATTTGAGACAAGAAGAAGCAGGGCGGGCGAAATGAACCTTCTGTATTCCAATGATCGCAACGCAGAGTATCCCCCAAGCTGGTATGCGGCGACGGCGCATGTGATGGAACGGTTTGCGCCGTTGCGCGGTGAAACGCGGGCGGATGTCTGTGTTGTCGGGGCGGGTTATACCGGCTTGTCGACGGCACTGCATCTGGCCGAAGCGGGAATGGATGTTGTGCTGATCGAGGCGCATCGCGTCGGCTTTGGCGCGTCGGGGCGCAACGGGGGGCAGTTGGGCAGCGGGCAGAGAATGGACCAGGGCGGGCTGGAAAAGCTGATGGGGGGCGCAGAGGCCGCCAAGTTGTGGACACTGGCCGAGGATGCCAAGGCGTTGGTCAAAGGGTTGATTGCGCGCCACGGTATTGATTGTGATCTAAGGCCAGGAGTGGCCGATACCGGGTCGTCGCCGGCACAGGTGTGCGATTTGCACGCCCATGCGGCGCATTTGCAGGACCGCTATGGATATGACCAGATTGAGGTATTGGACAAAGATGCCTGTCATGCCCTGTGCCCGTCGCCTGATTATGTGGGCGGGTATCTGGATTGGGGGGCGGCGCATCTGCACCCGTTGAACTATGCGCTGGGGCTGGCGCGCGCCGCCAGGGCCGCCGGGGTAAGGATATACGAGCAGACCCATGTGCATCATATCGAAGAGGGCCAACCGGCCACCCTGCGCACCGACAAGGGGCGGGTCATTGCGGATCATGTGGTTCTGGCCTGCAATGGCTATCTGGGCGGGTTGAACCGCAAGGTGGCCGCGCGGGTCATGCCGATCAACAACTTTATCGCCGCAACCGAACCGCTGGGCGAAGATGCCGCGCGGGTTCTGAGCAAGGACGTGGCCGTGGCGGACAGCCGGTTTGTTATCAACTATTTCCGCCTGAGCGCCGACAAGCGGTTGTTGTTCGGCGGCGGCGAAAGCTATGGCTATCGTTTTCCGGCCGATATTGCCGGCATGGTACGCAAACCGATGGTTCAGGTATTTCCGCATCTGAAAGATGTGACGATCGATTATGCCTGGGGCGGCACATTGGGCATCACCATGAAACGGATGCCATATCTGGCGCGGCTGGGGGCGAATATTCTGTCGGCGTCGGGCTATTCCGGGCATGGGGTGGGCACGGCCACCCACGCCGGGCAATTGATGGCACTGGCCATTCGCGGGCAAAGCGACGGGTTTGACACGATGGCCCGCATCCCTGCCCCATCCTTTCCGGGCGGGGCCATCATGCGGTCCCCCCTGCTGGTTCTCGCGATGAGCTGGTTTGCCTTGCGCGACCGGCTGGGCATCTGACCCAAGGGGCACCATCTGCCATTTTCCATTGCATACAAGCGATCTGGGCTTGGCATAATCGCCTATTTGTTTTAGTTTTCCAGAATGTTCAGTTAAGGAAAACAAAATATGCGCCTTCCTCCGAACGTCCATGACGCCGAACCCATCCCCGAAGCGGCACGCCATGCGATTGATGCGCTGCTGCAATCGGGGGATCTGTTTCGTTATACGGCCACCCGGGACGCGCCGGTTGCCCTGCGTGTAGGGGAATTTAGCGCCCTGATCGGCAGCAAATACGCGCTGGCGGTGTCGTCCTGTTCGGCGGCATTGTTCCTGTCACTAAAGGCCTTGGGCCTGCCGCGGGATGCGCGGGTTCTGCTGCCCGGCTTTACCTTTGCCGCCGTTCCGTCATCGGTTGTGCATGCCGATTGCGTGCCGGTTCTGTGCGAGGTGGGTGATAATTACCGTATTGATCTGGCGGATTTTGAGGCAAAGCTGGACGACAGCATTGGCGCGATCATCATCAGCCACATGCGCGGTCACACCTCGGACATGGATGCAATCATGACGCTGGCGGATGCGCGCGCCATTCCGGTGATCGAGGATGCAGCGCATTCGCTGGGCACCACATGGAATGG
>DAOUPC010000212.1 GCA_030626365.1 Paracoccaceae bacterium | reverse complement strand
CATCCTGATGGAGCTGAAAGACGGCACCGTTACAATCGAACTGCTGGCCGATGTGGCCCCGGCCCATACCGAGCGGATGAAAACGCTGGCCCGCGCCGGCGCTTATGACAACGTCTGCTTTCACCGGGTGATCGACGGCTTCATGGCCCAGACCGGCGACGTTCAGCATGGCAACATGGAAGACGGGTTCAACATCCGTCTGGCAGGCACCGGCAGCTCCGAACATGACGATGTCCCGGCCGAGTTTTCAAAACTGCCACATGCGCGCGGCACGCTGGGTGCGGCCCGTTCGGCCAACCCCGACAGCGCCAATTCGCAGTTCTTCATCAACTTCAAGGACAATGATTTCCTGAACGGTCAGTACACGGTCTATGGCCGGGTGATTGACGGGATGGAGCACGTGGACGCCATCCAAAAGGGCGAACCACCCGCGAATCCCGATCGGATGATCAGCGTCAAGGTGGCCTCTGATGCTTAAGGGCGCAGCGATAGGCCTTTTCGCCCTGCTGGCCAGCCCGGCATTGGCGACCGGCCTATTGATCGAGGTATCGGGCGAGGGGGGCAATGGTGTGATCACCATTGACCTGCTTGAGGATGTGGCCCCAAACCACGTGGCCCAGATCGCGGCACTGGCGGCAGAAGGTGCCTATGACGGGGTGGTGTTTCACCGGGTGATTGACGGCTTTATGGCCCAGACGGGTGACGTTCAGCACGGGGTGTTTGGCGGCGATATGGGTATGGCCGGCACCGGAAAATCCGACCGTCCCAACCTTAAGGCCGAATTTTCGGACGTGCCTTTTGATCGTGGCGTTGTCGGCATGGCCCGCAGTTCGAACCCCGACAGTGCCAATGCCCAGTTCTTCATCATGTTTGCACCGGGTCATTTCCTGAACGGTCAGTACACGGTGGTTGGCCGGGTCAGCGACGGCATGGACGTGGTTGACGCGATCAAGCTTGGCAAAGGCCAAAATGGGTCGGTGATCGGCGTGCCTGATCAGATGAAAAAGGTCACAGTGACCGATTGATCCTGTTGGGGGGCACATGATTGCGTGCCCCCTCATACCTGCTCAACACCTCGTGAGGGGGGCTGGGCATCCTTTGTGATCCTGCGCATCCTTGTCACCATCTGGCGAAAGGAATGCCCCATGCAGATCAAGCCGATCCTTGTCGCGGTGATACTGGCGCTGGCCGGTGCTGCGGCCCATGCCAACCCGGCTAACTGGCGCCCGGAATGGCCGGACACCGATTTTGATAAAACCACAGTTGCCGACTGGGCCGAAATCCTGTCGGGCGGCCCGCCCAAGGATGGCATCCCGGCGCTTAGCGATCCGGCGTTTATCGCGGCCGCTGATGAAACCCGGATCGGCGCGCGTGAACCGGTTATCACGGTCAGGATTGGCACCGCCAGGGCGCGCGCCTATCCGCTGCGCTATCTTACCTGGCATGAAATCGTCAATGATACGGTTGCGGGCGTGCCGGTTGCCGTCACCTTTTGCCCGCTTTGCAATTCCGGGATCACGTTTGACCGGCGCACGCGCCACGGCACGCTGACGTTCGGGGTGTCGGGCAAGCTGCGCAATTCCGATATGGTGATGTATGACCGCGAAACCCAAAGCTGGTGGCAGCAGGCGCAGGGGTTGGCCATTGTCGGTGATCTGACCGGCACCACGTTAAAGTCCCTGCCAACCTGGCTTGAGAGTTGGGGCGAATTCAGCGCCCGCAACCCCGATGGGCTGGTCATGGATGAACCCGATTATGGCCGTGAATATGGCCGCAATCCCTATCAGGGTTATGACAGCCTTGCGCGGCCCTTTCTTTACAACGGTGAAAACCCGCCGCATGGCATCGCGCCATTGGTGCGGGTGGTGCGTGTCGGGGTGCGGGCCTGGCCGCTGACCCGCCTTGCCGATGCCGGAACGCTGAACGAGGCAGGGGTGACAATCAGCTGGACCAGCGGGCAGGCCTCGGCGTTGGATACCGGGCGCATTGCCAAGGGTAAGGACGTGGGCAACATCCGTGTGCGCGACGGACAGGGGCGGGATGTGGCGCATGACGTGATGTTCGCCTTTGCCTTTCACGCGTTCTGGCCGGATGGGACATGGATGCTGGGGCAATAACGGCTTACTGACTGCGCACCACTGCGGCCCGAGCGGTGGTGGGCGCAGGCCGGCCCATTGGAAACAAGACTATAAAAACGAAATCGGGCGACCGTCTGGCCGCCCGATTCGTATCATGTTTTCTGAACCGGCACCTTTGGATGCCGGGGTGGCGTATTACTGTGCGGTTGGCTTGGTCGCCGGGGCCACTGCGGCGCTGGCCGGTTTGTTGGGGGTGCGTCCGCCGGGGTTCAGCGGGTCGTCCTGACGCTGAACCGAGCCTTCGAAATGCGCGCCGCTCTCGATGGCGATGGTCTTGTGGATGATGTCGCCCTCGACCCGTGCGGTCGATGTCAGGCGGACCTTCAGGCCACGTACCCGGCCAACGATCCGGCCGTTGATGATAACGTCATCGGCAGATACTTCGCCCTTGATCGTTGCGCTTTCGCCAATGGTCAGCAGATGCGCGCGAATGTCGCCTTCGACCGTGCCCTCGACCTGGATATCGCCCGAGGTCTTGAGGTTGCCGGTGATGTGCAGGTCCGCCGACAACAGCGACGCAGGCGGCTTTGGCTTGGGCGCGCTGGCCTTGAATTCGCCGGTAGATGCGGGCGGGGTCATGGGGGATGACGGAACCGCCGGCTTGGCCGCTTCTGGGGCCTTGGTTCCGGGTTCGTTGATTTTGCTCTTAGAAAACATTTCTTGCAGCCTTGATATAGATCATGGGGTTAACAGGTTTTCCGTTCACGCGGACTTCGTAGTGAAGGTGGGTGCCGGTCGACCGTCCGGTGCTACCCATATCAGCAATATGATCCCCGCGCGAGACCCTTTGGCCCTTTGTTACACGAATGTTCGTATTATGGGCATAAAGCGTCTGGATGCCAAAGGCATGTTGGATTTTCACCAGCCGCCCAAACCCGGATTGCCAGCCTGCATAGATCACCACGCCATCGGCGGTGGAAAAGATATCGGTGCCTGGCGCACCGGCAAAATCCTGGCCGTTGTGCATCCGCCGTCCGCCGGTCTTGGGGTCGCGGCGATAGCCATAACCACTGGAGTTGCGCACGACCGCGCGCGTAGGTGCGGCGAACGGGGCCTTTTCGGCGGCGATGCGGTAAAGGTTCAGTATGTCCATCTGGTTCAGCAACCGGTTGGCACGGATTTCATTCGGGGTCGGTTCTTCGCCGCGGGTCGAAAAGGACAAGGGGGTCAGCGGACCACCCTGTCCGCTATAGCCACGCCGCACCTGTTCGATGATCTGATCCGTGGGCATGCCGGCGCTGCGGAACATTTTGTCCAGCGGTTTGACCGAGATGTCCATCGCCTCTTCCAGCTGGCGGAAAATCTGATCGTTCTGGTCGTTCATCAGGCGGATTTCATGTTCCAGTTCGGCGCGCTGTTGCAGCGCGGCCTCGGCATTGGCGGCGATCTGGTCGCGCTCGGTGGCGGTGTCGGACAGTGCATCGGCCATGAAGGCCATCGATGTCGGTGCCACCAGCGCGGCCGCCAGGATGGCATCGGAATCTTCGGTCTGTTCCTGAAGGTTGGCCAGTGCGACGCGCGCCGCCTCGCGGTCCTTCATGGTGTCGCGCAGGGTGGCCTGGATCACCTCGATCCCGGTTTCCAGTTCCCGCCGCCGGGTTTCCGACGTCAGCAATTCGGATTGCATCGCCGAAATCTGGGTCAGGGCCGCATTGAACCGCTGTTGTGCGAACAGGGCCTCGGTGGCGCGTTCATCACGTTCGCCGGACAGGGCATTCAGGCGCTCCTGATAGGTGTTTTGGTCACGCTTGGCCTGTTCGCGAAAATTGCCCGACCCGATGCTGTCCATCAGCAGAATGGCCGTGGCGATGATGGTCCAGGCAACGATGCCTGCGGCCCCCGCATAGGCAACCAGCTGGCTGCCGGGCCTGAGCCGGATAAACCGCGTATCGGTGTCAGATTTAAGAAACAGCCGCCGTTCGGGGAAAAACCGTTCCAGCAGCCCGTGAAATTTTATCGCCAGACGTGTACGCACGCGCCTATCCTTGTCCCATCCCAATTGCAGTGGTCGGGCCTGTTTGGTTCCCGCCACCTTGCGGGGATAAATATCCGGCGCACGACCATAGGGCAAGGGTGTTGCCCCAAGAGGGCGCGTTTACGACCTCTGCGCCGCCAGTTTGGCAAAAAACCGCCGATATCCAATGTGTTGGCGGGCAATGTTGCGCCAGTTTCCTGCCCCGGCGCTATTCCGGCAGGTCCCTGCCTTCGCTTAGCGGCCAGTAGAAATCCGGCGGCAACCCGGCCTCGGCGCGCTTTTCCTCGTTGAACGGCGGCTTTAAGGGAGAGTGGAAATAGCGCCGCACAAGGGCGTGAAACGTCTCTTTCGGGTCCAGTTCGTGACGCCCGCACAGAAAGTGGAACCACTTTGACCCATAGGCCACATGCGACACCTCTTCGGCATAGATCACCTCAAGCGCGCTGACCACATCGTCCAGTTTGGCCTTGCGGAACACATCGATCATGCCGGGGGTCACGTCCAGCCCGCGGGCCTCAAGAACCATCGGCACCACGGCCAGACGGCCCATCAGGTCGGTTGCGGTGTCTTCGGCGGCGCGCCACATGCCCGCATGTGCGCCCAGCGCGCCATAATGGCTGCCAAGCCCCTCAAGGCAGTCGCATATCAGGTTGAAATGGTTGGATTCTTCGGCGGCGGCCTTGACCCAGTCATCATAAAAACCCAGCGGCATTTTGGTGTCACCAAACCGGGCAATGATGTCCCAGTGCAGATCGACCGCGTTCAGTTCGATATGCGCCACCGCGTGCAGCAGGGCGATGCGCCCGGTTGATGATCCGGGCCGGCGGCGCGGCACGTCGCGTGGCGATAACAGTTCGGGGCGCGCGGGCCGGGACGGGTGCGGCGGCGGGGTGGCTGTCCCTG
>DAOUPC010000269.1 GCA_030626365.1 Paracoccaceae bacterium | reverse complement strand
GACCATGAGCGCGTGGTCCTTCCTGCCCGCGACCATGATTATGCGCGGCGTGGCGATGGCCCGTATTGCCGAACTGATTGAGGAAAAGCGCCGCCGCGCCTATGCCAATGCGCAGGCCATGCAGGCCGCATGATCTTGGCCCGGCTTTTTCGCCGTGCGCTGACCCTGTTTCTTGCCTCGCTGGCGACCCTGTTCACCCTGCCGCCTGTTGCTGCCGTGGCTGACCCGATCCGGGTTGCCAGTTTCAACATGGAATTACAGCGCGACGGGCCGGGCCTGTTGTTTCGCGACATTCAGCGTGGCAAGGATGCGCAGATCGCGGCCGTCGTTGCGGTGATCACCCAAACCGCCCCTGACATTCTGGCCCTGCAAGGGTTCGACTGGGATTATGACGGTGTGGCCCTTGCCGGGTTTCGTGACCTTCTGAAAGCTGCGGGGCTGGATTATCCGCACCACTTTGCGCCCCGGCCCAACAGCGGGTTGGCCAGTGATCTTGATCTTGATGGTGATGGTCGTCTGGGTGGGCCGGGCGATGCGCAGGGCTATGGGGCGTTCTCGGGTCAGGGCGGGATCGCCGTTTTGTCGCGGTTTGCGATCCTGCATGGCAAGGCGCGTGACCACAGCGCGCTGATCTGGCGTGACGTGCCGGGGGCCTTGTTGCCCACCCATCCTGACGGGGTGGCGTTCCCATCGCCCCGCGCACAGGCCATTCAGCGGCTTTCCAGTACCGGGCACTGGATGGTGCCGGTCCTGTTGCCGGATGGCAGTACGCTGACCTTGCTGACCTTTCAGGCCGGGCCACCGGTGTTTGATGGCCCAGAGGACCGAAACGGGCGGCGCAATCACGACGAAATCCTGCTGTGGCAGGCAATATTGGATGGCACGTTCGGGCCGGCCCCGCAGGGGCGGTTTGTCCTTGCCGGAGGGGCCAATCTGGACCCGCACGACAGTGACGGTCGGCGCAAAGCGATCCGTACCCTTCTGGGCGACCCCCGGTTTCAGGACCCCATGCCGCGCAGCGCCGGGGCGGCGCAGGCCGGGGATCAGGGACATCGGGGCGCGGATGCGCTTGATACGGTGGACTGGCCGGGGCCGGGCCGGCTGCGGGTTGATTATGTGCTGCCGTCGGGTGACTGGCAGGTGTTGGGCGCAGGCGTTCACTGGCCCGCGCCCGGTGCGCAAGGATACGATGATGCCCTAACGGCCAGCCGTCACCGCCTGGTCTGGGTCGATCTGGAATTGGGCCAGGCTTTCAGGAATGGCAGTCGCCAGCGCCGTTGAAAAAGGTGTGACGTGAAAATCCGGCAGCAGGCTGGCAAACAATGTCCCGTCCAGCCGGTGGGCGGTGTTCCAGAGATAGCGCATTTCGACAAGGCTGACGGCCATCTTCCAGAACGGTCTTGCCACCTGCAACGGCAGCCAGGACATGCGTTTCAGGCGTACAGGTGCGCCGGTCTGGCGGGCCAGTTCCGTGGCCATTTCGGTTCCGGTCACGGTGTAGCCGGGGAACGGGATGTCGGAAAATACCGGCAGTTGATCCCGCATTGTGGCCAGTTGAACGGCGGCGCGGCAGATATCCGGCAGATAGGCCCAGGCATGATTGATGTCGGGGTCACCGGGGTAGCTAAAGATGCCCTTGCTCAGCGGTTTGCACATGATCGAATCAAACCAGTTGCCTGATGCGCTGGTATCAATGAAATCCCCGGCCCGCAGGATGATTGTGCGCACGCCAGAGCGGCGATAGGCGGCCTCCATATCGATACGGATGCGTCCCAGCGGGTTTTGGGCCGCGTGTGGCGTGGTCTGGGACCATGGGGCGGGGGTGTCTGCACCAAACACATAGACATTGCCCGGTATGATTACCGTTGCCCCGCTTTGCTTGGCGGCGGCGATCACCTGCGCGTGCAGGTCAGGCAGCAGGCGCTGCCAGTCAGGATAGGGCGGGTTCCAGGCGTTGACGATCACATCGACCCCTTTGGCGGCGCTGGTCAGGTCGTCGCTGCTGCGGTCGAACGGGCGGACGGTCCAACCGGCGGCTGAAAACTGTTCGGCGGCATTGCGGCCAAACCGGCCGGTTGCGCCAAGGATCAATACGGTTTGGGTCATGTCCGGGTTCCTGTGGGTTAAGAATCTTTGATAAGTCACATTATCCATTCATTTAGCATGGGTATATTGCCTAAATTTGGTATCTATGTATTCAATAATGAATGGATTTACCTGACTGGTCCCTTATACAAAGTTTTCTTGCGGTGGCCGAATCCGGGTCACTGTCGGCGGGCGCGCGTGCGTCTGGTCACAGCCAGCCCACCCTTGGGCGCCATATCGCGACGCTGGAACAGACGTTGGGGGCATCCCTGTTTGATCGCCACGCCCGTGGCCTGACCCTAAGCGATACGGGCACGCGGTTGTTGCCCATGGCGCGTCAGATGCACAGTGCGATGAACCAGATCACCCTGACCGCTGCGGGCCAGTCTCAGGCGTTGGACGGGACGGTGCGGATTACCGCCAGCGTGTTTGCCTCGCATCACCTGTTGCCGGCTGTACTGGCCGGTATCCGACTGGCAGAACCGGAAATCCAGTTGGATCTGGTGCCGACCGACGTGACCGAGAACCTGTTGTTCCGCGAGGCAGATATCGCCGTGCGCATGTACCGGCCCACACAGTTGGATATCGTCACCCGCCATATTGGCGATCTGGGGCTGGGGGTTTTTGCCGCCCGGTCCTATCTGGATCGTGCTGGTGTGCCGGAATGTCTGGATGATGTCCTTGATCACGACCTTGTCGGATATGATCGTAACGACCTGATCCTGCACACCATGAATGCGATGGGCTGGCCCGTCACGCGGGATGATTTTGCGGTGCGCTGTGACAATCAGGCGACCTATTGGGAACTGGTGCGGGCGGGCTGTGGTATCGGGTTCAGTCAAACGGGTGTCGGGCGGGCCGACCCGACAGTGCAGGAACTGACGCTTGATCTGGATATCCCGCCGCTGCCCATCTGGCTGACGGCACATCAGGCCATGCGCCAGACCCCGCGCATCCGCCGTGTCTGGGATCTGTTGGCCGAGGGGCTGAAGCGCGCCGCAGTGGTCTAGGGTTAATGGGTCCTGACCCTAGGCCGCCCTGCGCCGTTTCAGCGCCGCAAAATGCGGGCCCAGTGTTTGTCATAGACAAAGCCCCAGTCACAGGGGAACCGGCACAGCAATTGCTCAAGCGAACTGACCCAGCTTTGGGTGGTGCAAACCGGGTCTGTTGGCGTGATGGGATCGCCAAGATGTATCGTTATGGCATCGGGTGTCTGTTCGACCATCACCGGCAGAATGGGCACGTTGCATTTTGCGGCAAACCGCGCGGGCCAGCCGACAAACCCCGCAGGTTTGTCGAAAACCGTGGCACGCACCGTGTCGTCGCCTTTTCTGAGCGGTTCGTCGGCGGCGGGGGCGTCTTTGATGCGGTCAACGACCCCGACAACGATCTTGCCCTGGCGCAGGGCATTCAGAACCGCCCGCGCGACCAT
>DAOUPC010000094.1 GCA_030626365.1 Paracoccaceae bacterium | reverse complement strand
GCCCGGGTGGGGGCCTGCACCCCGACAACCAAACCCACCATGGTGCGAAAACCGGAGTACATACCAATCAGATGCACCGTCGCAAAAGCCCCCGCCGTGGGGCGGGCGGGGGCTGGCATTTCTTCAAAATGCCTGGGCGGGGGTGTTTTGGGCTATCTTTGATTTCAGCGGATTAACGACCTTCAACTGGTGGCGATTCAGAGAGGCCCAGTTCGACAGAACTCCAATCTACTGGACCCTCGTCAATGGTCTTTAGAATCGCGTTTTTCACCACAACTGCGGCCTTCATGAGTTCATCAATATCACTTTTTTTCTTCAATTCTCCTGTATGCGCAGCATTTGAACCCACACGATATGCAGACTTGATGGCCTCGAATGTCGCCCTCTTGTCCACCTCATTCAGAAAATTCGCAGCACGAATACCTGCGCGGTAAGACAAATCATTTCTTTCGCCGTCAGAGCCAAACAAAGCATCAATGCATATTCGCAATTCGATCGCTTTATCTACATCGGAAATACCGGAACAGAAATTACCAAGTCGGCTTAGCGGTACTTTTAGCTTCTCTTTGAGAGGCGTATCCAGCTTACGCCACTTTCTTAGGATTTCATCCGCAGCGGATAATTCACTTTCACGTAAATTTTGCCCCAATCGCCTCGGGCGGGGCTGCAGAAGGTACCATCCATCCCATGGAGGGACGAAAGGCTGATCGTCCTTACAAAATGTACCGTAAGCGGTCCCTTGCAATGAAGAGTCAGGTGCGCGCGTGAGAGTCAGACAGTGAATTACATCTGTCAGATCGCTAATTTTTGGGTTGTATCGGACCGATTCCCATAGGCCTCCCTCAGTGGCAGTAGAACATGGATGCGAAACCGGCTGGCTATTGGAAACATACAGGATAGAAACAATCTCTGCGCCCGGTGTGCCACCGGAAAATGCTGCGCGGTTCAACTCTATCGAAAACCTTTGGTTTGGAATTTTTTCCAACATTGCAATGGTAACACCGTTGCAAAATCTGAACTCTCTAGGGTCAATGTAAACCGTATCAAGCAGCACCAAGTCATACACCTCAACTTGCGTCGCTCTTGCGTAGTTCAAAGCATCTTGTAACGCCTGTTGCGCTCCAACAGTCTGCGATCTTTCAATCAGCCAAAAAACCAAATCCTCTCTACCTACTCGCAGGTATCGGTTTCCCAAGCGCTGCATTTTCGAGAAAATTTCAAACTCCGATATGCTGTGAATTTCCTTCAGAAGCGGGGTCATACCGTTGCCATAAGCAACCGAGGAAAACTGCTCCCTGCTGGTCACACCGCTGTCCAGCAGGCCTTGAATAATTTTGACAATTTTTTCCGTCATAATCCCCCTTCCCCCCTCAGTAAAAATTCTGCGGGTCGATATCCACCGCCAGCCTTAAATCCCCCTTCAGGCGCAGCGGGGCGATCCAGCGCGTCAGGGCCTCTTGCAGGGGCGCGCCCTTGTCGGCCTTGACCAGCAGGCGCACCCGGTGGCGTCCGCGAATGCGCGCAATCGGCGCGGGGGCCGGGCCGAACACCTGCGCACCGATTGCCCGCAGCGCCATGTCATTGCGCGCCAGTATATTGCCCAACTCAAACACCGCCCCCGCATCGCCCCCCGACAGGATGATCCCCGCCATGCGCCCATAGGGCGGCACCCCGGCGGCCTGACGCCCCGCCGCCTCGGCACGCCAGAACCCGTCTTCATCGCCTGACAGAATGGCCCGGATAACCGGATGTTCCGGCTGAAAGGTCTGCAACAGGGCCTCGCCGGGGCGTTCGGCCCGTCCGGCCCGCCCTGCCACCTGACGCATCAGTTGAAACGTGCGTTCCGCCGCCCGCAGGTCCGACCCCTGAAGCCCCAGATCGGCGTCAATCACCCCCACCAGCGTCAGCAACGGAAAGTTATGGCCTTTGGCGACCAGCTGCGTGCCAATAATAATGTCGGCCCCACCCGCCGCGATATTTTCAATCCCCGCCTTCAGCGCCCGCGCACTGCCAAACAGGTCAGAACTAAGCGTGGCAATCCGGGCATCCGGGAACAGGGCCGCCGCCTCTTCTGCCAGCCGTTCAATTCCCGGACCCACGGGGGCCAGTCGCCCCTCGACCTCGCAAGAGGGGCAGGCATCGGGGATGGCCCGTGTTTCGCCGCACTGGTGGCACATCAGGCGTTTCTGGAACCGGTGTTCAACCATCCGCGCATCACAGTGATCACAGGCGATCTGCTGACCACAGGCCCGGCACAGCGTCACCGGCGCATAGCCGCGCCGGTTGATGAACAACAGCGCCTGTTCACCCTTTTCCAGTCGCGTTTCAACCGCGGCCCGCAAGGTGGGGGAAATCCATGTTCCCGCCGGCATCTGTTCGGCCCGCATGTCGATCGTGTGCATCTGCGGCAGAACCGCCGCCCCGAACCGCGCGGTCAGTTCAATCCGGTCATATTTTCCCGCCTCGGCATTGGCCCAGCTTTCCAGCGAAGGCGTGGCACTGGCCAACACCACCCGCGCGCCACAAATCGCCGCCCGCAGCACCGCCATGTCGCGGGCGTTATACAGCACCCCGTCTTCCTGTTTGTAGGATGTGTCGTGTTCTTCATCGACCACGATCAGCCCCAGATCCTGAAATGGCAGAAACAGGGCTGATCGCGCCCCCACCACCATCTGTGCATCGCCCTGCCCCAGCATCCGCCACACACGGCGCCGTTCCGTCATTGTCACGCCGGAATGCCATTCCGCCGGCAGGACGCCAAACCGCACCTGAACACGGGTCAGGAACTCTGCCGTCAGGGCGATTTCCGGCAGCAACACCAGCGCCTGACGCCCCATGCGCAGCGTCTCGGCCACCGCCTCTAGGTAGACCTCGGTTTTGCCCGACCCGGTCACCCCCTTAAGCAACGTGGTGCCGTATTTCCCGCTGCGTTGCGCCGTTTGCAGCGCGGCAACAGCCGCCCCCTGTTCATCGGTCAGCACCTTGCCCGGACGGGCCGGGTCCAGTGGCGGGAACGCCACATCACGCGGGCTGTCCTCTTCGCGCACCGCACCGTGGCTGACCAGCCCCTTGACCACGGGCGTGGTCACGCCCGCCATTTCGGCCAGCTCTTTCAGCGTAAAGGCCAACCCGCCGTATTCCTCAAGCGTTGCCAGCACCCGGCGGCGCGCGTCGGTCATCCGGTCGGGCACCCCCTGCCCCAGCCGGTACACCTTGCGCATCGAGGGTGGATCACCAAGGCCCGGCGCACGGGTCGCCAGTCGCAGCATCGCGGACATCGGCGTCAGCGTATAAGCGGCAGCGCGGGTCAGAAAGGCGCGCATCTCTTCGCGCATGGGGGCCACATCCAGCACCCGGATAACCGACCGCACGCGCGCCAGATCAAAATCACCCCGCCCCGGCCCCCAGATCACGCCCGCCACCTTGCGCGGCCCCAAAGGCACCTCGACAAACGCACCGCGCATGCATCCGCCTTCGGGCGCGCGGTAATCCAGCGTCCGGTCCAAAGGCTGCGTGGTCAGCACCGCAACCAGATCGCCCTGATCAAAGAAATCCGGGCTGTTCATGGGGTGGCATTCATCATTGGTCATCATCAGGTCATCATCAGGGGTTTCAGCATGACAGATCATCAGGTAAAGCCAAGCCAACTTTAGGCCAACCCACCAAAGGACCATGCCCAATGAAATTTTTCGTAGACACCGCCGAAATCGATGCCATTGCCGAACTGAACGATCTGGGCATGGTCGATGGTGTAACCACCAACCCGTCCCTGATCATGAAATCGGGTCGTGACATTCTGGAAGTCACCAAAGAAATCTGCGATCTGGTCGATGGTCCGGTCTCTGCCGAAGTGGTTGCCACCAAGGCCGAAGACATGATCGCCGAGGGTCGCAAGCTGGCCGGGATCGCCGACAACATCGCCGTTAAGGTGCCGCTGACATGGGACGGGCTGAAGGCCTGCAAAGTCCTGAGCAGCGAGGGCAACATGGTCAACGTCACGCTTTGTTTCTCGGCCAATCAGGCGCTGCTGGCAGCCAAGGTGGGGGCGACATTCATTTCGCCCTTTATCGGGCGCCTGGATGATATCGACATTGACGGAATGGACCTGATCGCCGACATCCGCCTGATCTATGACAACTATGGCTATGACACACAGATCCTTGCGGCATCCATCCGCACGGTGAACCATGTGACCGAATCCGCCCGGATCGGGGCCGACGTCATCACCGCCCCTCCGGGCGTGATCCGCAAGCTGGCCGAACACCCGCTGACCGATAATGGCTTGGCTGTATTCATGGCCGATTGGGCCAAAACGGGGCAGAAAATCCTCTGATACGGGCAAGGCAGTTCGTCCTGACGGGTGAGGGTGCAAAAATTTTTGCACCCTTTCGGAATTTTCCACAAAAAAACCAAAAACCCGTGCTATAACCTCGCAAAGTCCATCAGAGGCACACATGAGCAGCAGACCAAAAATAGAAACCGACCTGCGCAAGGCGATCCTTGCCAAGCCTGATTCCGTCCTTGACGATCAGGACGTGATGCATGCGCTGATCGCGGCCAATGAACGCTCGATGGGGGCCAATATCGTCGATCTGCGCGGTATCGCGATGGAGCGGCTTGAGGCGCGCCTTGACCGGCTCGAAGATACCCACCGCAGCGTGATTGCCGCCGCCTACGAAAACCTGGCCGGGACCAATCAGATACATCGGGCCATCCTGCGGATGCTGGACCCGATGGAATTTGAAGTGTTCCTGCGCGATCTGGGCGGTGAAGTGGCCGAAATCCTGCGTGTGGACGCGATTTCTCTGGTGCTGGAATCGGTACAGAATGACGCCGACCCGGCGGTTCAGCGCATGGGCAGCGTGCTGACCGTGGCGGAACCGGGGTTCATTGACGACTATCTTAGCACCGGGCGGGCCAACCCGCCACGCCAGGTCACATTGCGTCAGGTCCAGAATGCCTCGGGGCGGGTCTATGGCGAGGCCGCCAGCTGGATCAGATCCGAGGCAAGCCTGCGGCTTGATCTCGGCAATGGCCGCCTGCCGGGGATGCTGCTGATGGGGGCCGAAGACCCGCATCAGTTCAGCCCACAACAGGGCACTGACCTTCTAAGCTTTTTTGCCAGCGTATTCGAGAGGTCGATGCGCCACTGGCTGTCTTGAGCCAGATTTCACAAAGCCTGATTTCCCCCGCCTGCCGGGATGCGCTTCAACATTGGCTGAAGGGGCGCAAAGCACTGGCCGGGGCCTCGGATAATACCATAATTGCCTATCAGGGCGATCTGGCCGAATTCCTGTCATTCATGACCCTGCATCACGGTGGCGCGCAGGGGCTGGGCGCACTGGGACTGGGCGCACTGGAACGCATCAATGTGGCCGACATGCGCGCCTGGATGGCACAGGCCCGCGCCGGTGGTGTTGGCGCGCGTTCACTTGCGCGAAAACTGTCGGCGGTCAAAAGCTTTTACCGCTGGCTGGCAGAGCGCGAAGGCTTTGAACCCACCGCCGTGCTGTCGACCCGCACCCCCAAGTTCCAGAACAAGCTGCCCCGCCCGCTGGCACAGGATGCCGCACGCGCAATGATCGACACGGTTGAGTTGCAATCAGACACCGGCTGGATCGCGGCGCGTGACGTGGCCGTGGTGACCCTGCTTTATGGCTGTGGCTTGCGCATATCCGAGGCCCTGGGCCTGACCGGCACCGATGCCCCCCTGCCCCCGGTTCTGCGGATTATCGGCAAGGGCGGCAAGGAACGCGTCGTGCCGGTGCTGCCCGCCGCACGGGACGCGGTGGACACCTATCTGCGCCTGTGCCCACACCCACAGGCACCGGACACGCCGATCTTTCGCGGGGTTCGTGGCGGCACGTTGGGACCACGCGCCATTCAGGCGGTGATGGCCAGGGCGCGCATGCAACTGGGCCTGCCCGCCACGGCAACACCACACGCCATGCGCCACAGCTTTGCCACACACCTGCTTGAGGCAGGCGGAGACCTGCGCGCGATTCAGGAATTGCTGGGCCATGCGTCGCTGTCGACCACCCAGGCCTATAATGCCGTCGACACGGCCCGCCTGATGGAAGTCTACAACCGCACCCACCCCCGAGTGTAATATTTGTCGCGCTGATGTGTGCCATTGTGCATAAAGTTTGGATGCCGTTGCCCGTTTTCTGTGCCACCCATAGGGAAAGCCACACACCCACGGGAGCCACCATCATGAATCGCTTTTTCAATTTCGCCGCTGTTGCATCAACTGTTCTGTTCACCGGCGGTGCAGCCATGGCGCAGGATTGCGCAGTCTCGGTTGTCGAACCGTTTGATCTGGATGCAAACGACATTACCCGCATCTATGACTGCATGAAGGACAAGATGACCGCCGGTTACACCAAAAAGGGCAACAAGATCGCCGAGAATTACCGCAACTGGGCCGTCACCGGAACACGCCCCGGCGTTGCCGGTCCGCACGGCGAGCGCCTTTTGCTGACCTTCGCCAATTCCATTGCCGTAGAGCAATACCTGAAGTTCGAAGAAGAAGGTGTGGTGATGCCAGCCGGGTCCGTTCTGGCCAAGGAAAGCATCAAGATCCACAAGAAGAAAAAGAAAGCCGTGGTTGGCCCGCTGTTCCTGATGACCAAGGTGGGGGCCGGCGAATTGCCCGAAACCAATGACTGGCGTTACGATGCCCTAAGCCCCAGCGGCAAGCCGATGAAGATCAAACAATCCTATTGCCACGATTGTCATCTGGGTTACGCCGAGCAGGATTATCTGGGCTATCCGCTGGAAGAAGTCCGCGTCACAAACTGATCTTTGACAGATAACAGTCGCAAAACCCGGCCAGTGCGCCGGGTTTTCTGGTTTGCATAAGGCATAAGTATCGGTCAAAAGTGGTGCATGAGCCCACAGTTACGCGCCCTTTCCGTTCACCTTTTCACCGCCACCGGCGCGGTTTTTGCCATGCTGGCCATGCTGGCGGCGGTCGATGGCAAATGGGATCTGATGTATCTGTGGCTGGTGGTGGCGTTCTTTGTCGACGGAATCGACGGCCCGCTGGCCCGCCGGTATCACGTCAAACGCTATGCACCTGAATTTGACGGTGTGTTGCTGGACCTGATTATCGACTACCTGACATATGTGTTCATCCCCGCCTTTGCCCTGTTCAAATCCGGGCTGATGGATGGCTGGACCGGCTGGGTGGCCATTATCGTCATTACCTTTACCAGTGCGATGTATTTCGCCGACACCCGCATGAAGACCAAAGACAACAGCTTTTCCGGCTTTCCCGGCTGCTGGAACATGGTCATCCTGATAATCTTTGCGCTTGAGCCAAACTTCTGGATCAGCCTGGCACTGGTGACGGCACTGTCCGTGGCGATGTTCCTGCCGTTAAAGTTCATCCATCCGGTGCGTACAGAACGCTGGCGTGCCATCAGCCTGCCCATGGCCCTGGCCTGGACCTTCTTTGCCGGATGGGCCGCCTGGGTCGATTTCCACCCTGAAAGCTGGGCGCATACAGGGCTGGTGATTACCAGCGTCTATCTGCTGTTTGCCGGCATCGCCCAGCAAATCATCCCTGAACGCCGCGGCTAAGACCCCTTGGGCATTTTGAAAATGCCGGCCCACGCAGCGTATCAGGCTTCCTTACAGTCAGATCAGCAGACTGGCCGCCCCTTCGTGACGCAACAGCGCCACCTTGGTTTCGACGCCGCCAGCCCCGGAAAACCCGGTCAGGCACCCCCCGGCCCCCATCACCCGGTGACAGGGGATGATGATCGGGATCGGGTTGCCGCCACAGGCCCCGCCCACCGCCTGCGCCGACTGGCCCAGACGTTTGGCAATATCGCCGTAAGTACAGGTATCGCCAAAGGCAATGTCTTGCATCGCCTTGCAAACCGCGCGCTGAAAGGGTGATCCGTCAATCCGCAGCGGCAGATCAAACACCTGCAAGCGCCCCGCATCATAGGCGCGCAATTGTGCCGCCGCCTTGGTCAGCAATGGCGTCACGGGGCCGTCATTTGCCCCGCCCCAGCCCAGCCGGGTAATCGCGCCGTCAGCCTCGGTCACGCCCAACAGACCGAACTGCGTTTGAACGATGATCATACCCATATGATCACCGTCGCGCAGTTCGCCCCGCCGGGCAACCGTTTGCCTATGTCAGCGCCTCATCGCAGCGCCCACAGACGCCTTCGTGGCTGTGCTGTCCCACATCCGGCAAGATTTTCCAGCAGCGCAGGCACTTTTCACCAGCCGCCTTTTCAAACACCACACCCACACCTTCGGTTTCGGGCAAACGAAACGCCTCGGGTGGGGTGGGGGCACCGGCCAGGACCACGCCGGACGTGATGAACAGATCATCCGTTGGCAATGAGCGCAGCAGCGCCAGCAGATCGGCGTCTTCTACATGCACAACCGGGGCCGCCTCAAGGCTGGAACCGATCACCTTGTCCTGGCGCTGAACCTCAAGCGCGGCCGTCACAACGCGGCGCACAATGCGCACCTGCGAAACCCTGTCGGCCAACGTGTCGTTGCGCCAGTGTTTGGGCGTCTCGGGCATGTCGATCAGATGCACGCTGCTGTCTTCGCCGGGATACCGCTCAAGCCAGACCTCTTCCATGGTGAACACCAGGATCGGGGCCAGCCAGGCAGTCAGGCGGTGGAACAGGATGTCCAGCACCGTGCGCGCCGCCCGGCGGCGTTCCGTATCGCCATCGCAGTACAGCGCATCCTTGCGGATATCGAAGTAAAGCGCCGACAGATCGACGGTGGCGAAGTTGAACACCGCCTGGAACACCCCCTGAAAATCGTAGGAATTGTACCCCTCGCGCACCTGGGCATCCAACTCGGCCACCCGGTGCAGTACCCAGCGTTCCAGCGGCGGCATATCGCCCGGGTCCATCCGGTCAGTTTCAGAGAAATCAGCCAAAGACCCCAGCAAAAAGCGCATGGTATTGCGCAAGCGGCGATATCTGTCGGCCACGCCTTTCAGGATCTCTGGGCCAATGCGGTGATCATGCACATAGTCGGTCTGGGCCACCCACAGCCGCAGGATATCGGCCCCGTATTGCTTGGTCACCTGTTCCGGCAGGATTGTGTTGCCCAAGCTTTTGGACATCTTGATGCCCTTCTGGTCCAGCGTAAAG
>DAOUPC010000270.1 GCA_030626365.1 Paracoccaceae bacterium | reverse complement strand
TCGGGCACTACCGGCGCCCCCAAGGGGGTCATTCGCCCGACGGGTGGCCATCTGGTGGCGCTGGAATGGACCATGAAGAGCCTCTATGACATTGATCCGGGCGATGTGTTCTGGGCCGCCTCGGATGTGGGCTGGGTCGTGGGGCATTCCTATATCTGCTACGGGCCACTGATCCACGGTGCCACCACCATCGTATTCGAGGGCAAACCCGTCGGCACCCCCGATGCGGGCACCTTCTGGCGGGTCATTTCCGAACACAAAGTCAAATCTTTCTTCACCGCCCCCACGGCGATCCGCGCGGTAAAACGCGAAGACCCCACGGGTAAGCTGGTAAAGGACTACGACCTTTCATGCCTCAACATCCTGTTTCTCGCAGGCGAACGCGCGGACCCCGACACGATTGAATGGGCCCAGCGCGCCCTGAGCGTGCCGGTGATCGACCACTGGTGGCAGACCGAAACCGGCTATGCCATTGCCGCCAACCCGATGGGCATCGAACGCCTGCCGGTCAGGATCGGCTCTCCTTCGGTGGCCATGCCCGGCTTTGACGTGCAGGTGCTGGATGATGCGGGCCACCCGGTCGCACCGGGTGATCTCGGGGCCATCGCCATCAAACTGCCGCTGCCGCCCGGCACCCTGCCCAACCTGTGGAATGCCAAAGACCGCTTTGTCAAATCCTACCTCGACACCTTCCCCGGCTACTATGAAACCGGCGATGCGGGCATGATCGACAAGGACGGCTATCTTTACATCATGGCGCGCACCGATGACGTGATCAACGTGGCCGGGCACCGCCTGTCGACCGGCGGCATGGAGGAAGTTCTGGCCAGCCACCCCGATGTCGCCGAATGCGCCGTCATCGGTGTCTCTGACCAACTCAAAGGGCAAATGCCGGTCGGCTTCCTTTGCCTCAACACCGGGGCCAACCGTGACCACGACAAAGTCGTCACCGAAGTCGTCAAACTGGTGCGCGAAAAAATCGGCCCGGTGGCCGCCTTCAAACTGGCCGTGGTGGTGGACCGCCTGCCCAAAACCCGGTCGGGCAAAATCCTGCGTGGCACCATGGTATCGATTGCCGACGAAAAGCCCTACAAAATGCCCGCCACCATCGACGACCCGGCAATCCTCGATGAAATCAAAACCGCCCTGCAAAGCCTTGGCTATGCCGGCGCATGACCCGCATCCGGCTCCGCCCCTCTGGCGGGGCCATTCAACCCTTCGGCTTCTTCTTGTTCCAAATACTCAAATCCGCGCCCTGCCCCAGGCACCACGACCGGCAGTAACGGCCCACTGTGGGAAAGCACCATGACCACATCCAGAATTCCCGGATTTCACAACCTCACCCGCCCCGAGCGGCTGGAAATAATCGCCACCACCTGCGGTCTCAGCCACGCCGACAAAGCGCACCTGTCCGCCGCCGCCGCCCATGACGGTGATCTGGCCGACAACCTGTCGGAAAACGTGATCAGCGTCCTGTCCCTGCCTCTGGGCGTGGCCACCAACCTTATCGTGGACGGGCATGATGTGCTGGTCCCGATGGCAACCGAGGAAAGCTCGGTCATTGCCGCCCAGTGCAACGGCGCGCTGGCCTGCCGCGCGGCGGGCGGCATCACCACCGACGCCGACACCCCCTGCATGATCGCACAGGTGCAACTGACCGGGCTGGACAACCTGACAGCGGCCCGTGACACGGTTCTGGCGCAACGGGACGAAATCGCCCGGCGTTGTGATGACTGTGACCCGATGCTGGTACAGCTTGGCGGCGGTTTTCGCGATCTTGAGGCGCGCATCATTCCACCCTTCCTGATCCTGCACCTGATCGTCGATGTGCGTGACGCCATGGGGGCCAACGCGGTCAACACCATGGCCGAACGGATCGCACCCTATGTGGCCGACCTTACCGGTGGCACACCCGGCCTGCGCATCCTGTCCAATCTGGCCGACCGCCGGCTGGTGCGGGCCCATGCCACCTGGCCCGCACCAACCATCGGCGCGGATGTGGTGGATGGTATCATCGCGGCCTGTGCCTTTGCTGGTGCCGACCCTTATCGTGCGGCGACCCATAACAAAGGTATTATGAACGGCATCAGCGCGGTTGGCCTTGCCACCGGCAACGACACCCGCGCGCTTGAGGCAGGCGCACATGCCTTTGCCGCCAAAGACGGTTACAAACCGCTGACCACATACACCAAAACCGACAATGGCGACCTTATGGGCCGGATCGAACTGCCCATGCCCGTGGGCATTGTCGGCGGGGCCACACGCGCACACCCGACCGCACAGGCGGCGCTGAAGATCATGCGCGCCGACACTGCCGACCGGCTGGCCCGGGTCATGGCGGCAGTCGGGCTGGTGCAAAACTTTTCCGCGCTCAGGGCATTGGCAACCGAGGGCATCCAGCGCGGCCATATGGGCCTGCACGCGCGCAACGTGGCAATCGCCGCCGGGGCCACGGGGGCCGAAATAGACCGGGTGGCACAGGCAATGGTCGACGCGGGCACCATCCGCGAGGATGCCGCACGCGCCCTGCTTGACCGGTAACGCCCCCCCCAACAGTCGCGTGAACGGACTGAAACGGTATTGACGGGTGCGGGCATGGCCCTACCTTTTGCGTACCGGATCAGGAGGAAACCCATGCGCGCATTGTTCATATTGCTTGGCTTTATCGCGGGCCTGCCCGTTCTGCCTGCCTGGGCAGCCGAAGGCACCCGTATTCAGCTCAAAGGCGAAATCATCGACACATGGTGTTACTATTCCGGCGTGATGGGCGGGCCGGACGCGGTAACCGGATCGGCGCATCATACCTGTGCGCTGTGGTGTTCGGCGGGCGGCATCCCGGTGGGTCTTTTGGCCGAAGACGGCACCGTTTACATGGTTCTTAAAATCGCCAGCGACACGCAATCCGCACGGGGTGATACGATGCTGCGCCTTGCCTCGCACAGTGTCGAGGCCGACGGGATTTACTATGAACGCGACGGCATCAACTATCTGGTGGTGGAAAATGTGGTCAGCGACCTTGGCATTACCAATCTTAACCACGACGACTATGGCCCGGTGCCGGGTTTCGCCATACCAGAGCCAAAACAATGACCTGCCGCCTGATTGCACTGTTGTGCCTAATTGCCTTTTTCCCAGCCCCGACCCATGCGCAGGACTTATCAACCGGATCAACGGCGAAATCCTGGGATTTATATGCCGAGAAACCGGCCCGCTTTAAGGCAAAGGTGGTTGATGTCTTATGTGAACTGACCGGCGATTGCCCAACCGATTGCGGCGCGGGGTACCGGCAGATGGGTCTGCTGCGCACCGACGGCAACGTGCTGGTTCTGGCCGTCAAGAACACCCAGTCCGTGTTCAGCGGTGCAGCGGTCGACATGGCGCTTTATTGCAATCAAACCATCGAGGTGGACGGGTTGATGATCGAAGACCCGGACCTGAAGGCGCGCAATATCTATATGGTGCAAAAGGTCCGGAC
>DAOUPC010000258.1 GCA_030626365.1 Paracoccaceae bacterium | reverse complement strand
ATCGGCTACCTGCTGCGCACCTCCCCGGATTGGGAATACTTGCAACAGCTTCGCGCCGAATGGAACGGCAAGCTGGTGGTCAAGGGCGTGCTGAACCCAACCGACGCCCAGCGCCTGCAAAACGAGGGCATAGACGCCATATGGGTGTCAAACCACGCAGGCCGCCAGTTCGCCGGTGCCCCCGCCGCCATCACTGCTCTGCCCAAAATCCGCAAGGCGGTTGGCCCCGCCTACCCGCTGATCTTTGATTCCGGCATCAATGGTGGTCTGGACATCCTGCGCGCGCTGGCGCTGGGGGCCAGTTTCACCATGCTGGGCCGCGCCTTTCACTACGGGCTTGGCGCGTTTGGCCCAAAAGGTGCCGCCCATGTGGTGCAAATATTGCGGGCCGACATGCAATCAAACATGGGGCAGATTGGCGCGAAAACCCTGAAAGAGCTGCCAAAATGCCTGTGGACCGACTAAGGTCTACCCAATCATACTAATTTACCTGCGGGCCTGATCGGGTTAGATGTTCCGCACCCCAACTAGGTAAGAGGCGCTGACATGACCAGTTTTTCCAAAATCCTGATCGCCAATCGCGGCGAAATTGCCATTCGCATCATGCGCGCCGCCAACGAGATGGGCAAACGCACCGTCGCCGTCTTTGCCGAAGAGGACAAGCTGGGCCTGCACCGGTTCAAGGCAGACGAGGCATATCGCATCGGGGCCGGCATGGGCCCGGTCGCGGCATACCTCAGCATTGATGAAATCATCCGCGTGGCCAAGGAGTGTGGCGCGGACGCGATCCACCCCGGCTATGGCCTGCTAAGCGAGAACCCCGATTTCGTTGATGCCTGCACGACCAACGGCATCACCTTTATCGGCCCAAGGGCAGAAACCATGCGCGCCCTTGGCGACAAGGCCAGCGCGCGCCAGGTGGCCATTGCCGCCGATGTGCCGGTGATCCCGGCCACCGAGGTTCTGGGCGATGACATGGACAAGGTGCGCGCGCAGGCGGCCAAGATCGGTTATCCGCTGATGCTCAAGGCGTCATGGGGCGGCGGCGGGCGGGGTATGCGCGCGATTGCCGGACCGGATGAGTTGGAGGAAAAGGTGCTTGAGGGCCGGCGCGAGGCCGAAGCAGCCTTTGGCAATGGCGAAGGCTATCTGGAGCGGATGATCATCCGCGCCCGCCACGTAGAGGTACAGATACTGGGCGACAAACACGGGCAGATATATCACCTGTTTGAACGCGATTGTTCGGTCCAGCGGCGCAATCAGAAGGTCGTTGAACGCGCGCCTGCGCCATACCTCAGCAATGAACAGCGCGCCGAGATCTGCGAACTGGGCCGGCGCATCTGTGCGCATGTGAATTACGAATGTGCCGGCACCGTAGAATTTCTTATGGATATGGACACAGGTAAGTTTCACTTTATCGAGGTGAACCCCCGCGTGCAGGTCGAACACACCGTCACCGAAGAAGTGACCGGCATCGACATCGTGCGCGCCCAGATCCTGATTGCCGAAGGCAAATCCATTGCCGAGGCGACCGGAAAGGAAACACAGGGCGATATCACCCTGACCGGTCACGCGCTTCAGACGCGGATCACCACCGAAGACCCGCAGAACAACTTTATCCCCGATTATGGCCGGATCACCGCCTATCGCAGCGCCACCGGCATGGGCATTCGTCTGGATGGCGGCACGGCCTATGCGGGCGGGGTGATCACCCGCTATTACGACAGCCTGCTGACCAAGATCACCGCCAAGGCACCGACACCGGAAATGGCGATTGCCAGGATGGACCGCGCCCTGCGCGAATTCCGCATCCGGGGGGTCAGCACCAACATCGCCTTTGTCGAAAACCTGCTGAAGCACCCGGTTTTTCTGGCCAATGAATACACCACCCGGTTCATCGATGAAACGCCCGAACTGTTTAAGTTCACCCGCCGGCGTGACCGGGGCACCAAGGTGCTGACCTATATCGCCGATATCACCGTCAACGGGCACCCCGAGACCAAGGACCGCCCGACCCCGCCCGCCGACCTGAAAGCGGCCCGCATACCGGCCCAGCGGGGCGAACCTATGATGGGCACCCGCAACCTGCTGGAACAAAAAGGCCCGCAAGCCGTGGCCGACTGGATGAAGGCCCAGCGCCAGTTGCTGATCACCGACACCGCCATGCGGGACGGGCACCAGTCGTTGCTGGCCACCAGGATGCGATCACACGACATGATCCGGGTGGCACCGGCATACGCCGCCAACCTGCCCGGCCTGTTCAGTGTCGAATGCTGGGGCGGGGCGACCTTTGATGTGGCCTATCGGTTCTTGCAGGAATGCCCCTGGCAGCGCCTGCGTGATCTGCGCGAGGCAATGCCAAACGTGATGACCCAGATGTTGCTGCGTGGGTCGAACGCGGTGGGATACACCAATTACCCCGACAATGTGGTCCAGGAATTCGTGCGACAGGCGGCGGTGACCGGCGTTGATGTGTTCCGCGTCTTTGACAGCCTGAACTGGGTTGAAAACATGCGCGTGGCGATGGATGCGGTGATTGACAATGGCAAGCTGTGCGAAGGTGCGATCTGTTACACCGGCGACATCAACGACCCTGACCGTGCCAAGTATGACCTGAAATACTATGTCGCCATGGGCCGCGAATTGCGGGATGCGGGGGCGCATGTTCTGGGGCTGAAGGACATGGCCGGGTTGCTGAAACCGCTGGCCGCCCGCAGCCTGATCCGCGCACTGAAGGAAGAGGTCGGCCTGCCGATCCATTTCCACACGCATGACACCGCCGGGATTGCCTGCGCCACCATTCTGGCCGCTGCCGATGCCGGCGTGGACGCGGTGGACTGCGCAATGGATGCCTTTAGCGGCAACACATCGCAAGCCACCCTGGGGTCCATCGTCGAGGCCCTGCGCCATACCGAACGCGACACCGGGCTGGACATCACCGCGATCCGTGAAATCAGCGACTATTTCGAGGCCGTGCGCGGGCAATATGCGGCGTTCGAATCCGGCCTTCAGGCCCCCGCATCCGAGGTCTACCTGCACGAAATGCCCGGCGGCCAGTTCACCAACCTTAAGGCGCAGGCGCGCTCACTGGGGCTTGAGGAACGCTGGCACGAGGTGGCGCAGATGTATGCAGACGTAAACCGGATGTTCGGTGATATCGTCAAGGTAACGCCCAGTTCCAAGGTGGTTGGTGACATGGCGCTGATGATGGTGTCTCAGGGGTTGACGCGCGCACAGGTCGAAGACCCCGCCATTGACGTGGCCTTTCCCGACAGTGTGATCGACATGATGCGCGGCAATCTGGGCCAGCCTCCGGGCGGGTTTCCGGCGGCGATCATCACCAAGGCCCTGAAGGGCGAACAGCCCAATACAGAACGCCCCGGCAAGCATCTGAGCCCCATCGATCTGGAAGCGGCGCGCGCCGAACTTAGCGCCGAACTGGATGGCAAGACGATCGATAACGAGGACCTGAACGGATACCTGATGTATCCAAAGGTGTTCCTTGATTACATGGGGCGGCACCGTACATACGGCCCGGTGCGCACCCTGCCCACGCGCACATTCTTTTACGGCATGCAGCCGGGGGAAGAGATTTCGGCGGAGATCGACCCGGGCAAGACGCTGGAAATACGATTGCAGGCGGTGGGCGAGACGGATGAAAAGGGCGAGGTCAAGGTGTTCTTTGAACTCAATGGCCAGCCCCGGGTGATCCGGGTGCCGAACCGTCTGGTCAAATCCACCACCACCGAGCGGCCCAAGGCCGAGGCGGGCAATGCCGACCATATAGGGGCGCCGATGCCCGGTGTGGTGGCGAGTGTGGCGGCGCAGGCGGGGGCGCAGGTCAAGGCGGGCGATCTGTTGCTGACCATCGAGGCGAT
>DAOUPC010000272.1 GCA_030626365.1 Paracoccaceae bacterium | reverse complement strand
TCGGCGCTGGTGGCGACACCACTGTTTCATGTCACGGCGACCCATCCATTGTTGCTGCTCAGCCTACCCGCCGGGGCCAAGCTGACGCTGTTGTACCGATGGGATGCCGAGGAAGCAGCGCGGGTGATCGATACCGAGAAAATCACACGTTTTCTTGGTGTTCCGACCCAATCCGCCGATCTGATCCTGGCCACCGAACGGCTGGGGCTGGGGCTGGAATCGCTGGATTATCTTGGCTCGGGCGGGGCCAAACGCCCGCCAGTGCAGGTGGGCGAACTGGCGCGGCACTTTCCAAAGGCCGACATCGCCACCGGTTGGGGCATGACCGAAACCAACGCCAACGGGATCGGCATGGCCGGGGCAGATTACCTGACCCATCCCGAGGCCACCGGGCGGCTCTATCCGCCCATCCAGGACTTGCGGTTTCTGGATGATGACGGGCAGGACGTCGCCCCCGGTGCGGTCGGTGAAATCACTGTAAAAAGCCCCTGTAACATGCGTTGTTACTTCAATAAACCAGAAGCCACCGCCGAGGTTCTGAAGGACGGCTGGCTGCGCACCGGCGATCTTGGTCGGATTGATGAAGAGGGGTTTGTCACCATCGTTGACCGCAAGAAAAACATCATCATCCGGGGCGGCGAAAACATCGCCTGTCTCGATGTCGAGGCAGCCCTGCACCGTCACCCGGCAGTGGCCGAGGCCTGCGTTTTTTCCCTGCCGCATGATCGTCTGGGCGAGGTGGTCGGGGCCGCCGTGCAACTGCGCCCCGGCATGGATGTGACGCAACCCGCGCTGATTGCCTATCTTGGCGAACACATCGCCCGCTTCAAGCTGCCGGAACAGATATGGTTTCAGGCCACCCCCCTGCCCCGCGCCGCCACCGACAAGATTGACCGGCGGCGTCTGCGCGCCGATTGTCTGGCAACGAGAGCGAGCGATAATAAGGAGATAAGCCATGGGAATGTTTGACCTTTCCGGACGTGTTGCCATTCTGACCGGGGCCTCGAAAGGCATGGGGCTTGAGATGGCCAGGGGGCTGGCGATGCATGGCGCGCAGGTGGTGGTTTCGGCCCGCAAGCAAGCCCCGCTTGAACAGGCCGCACAAGATATCAACCGCGCTGTGGGGCGCGATTGCGCCGTCCCGATCGCCTGCAACATCGGCCGGAAGGACGAATTGCAGGCACTTGTTGAGCAAACCCGTGCACAAATCGGCCCGGTCGACATCGTGGTCGGCAACGCCGGGGTGAACCCGTATTACGGTCCTACATCGCAAATCCCCGATGATGCCTATGAAAAAACCATGGCTGCCAATGTGCAATCAAACCTCTGGCTGGCGCAGATGGTGGTGCCCAACATGATAGCCAAGGGGGCCGGGTCGATGATGTTCACCTCGTCCGTTGGTGCGTTCAAGCCGTCGGTGATGTTGGGTACGTATGGCATGTCCAAACTGGCGCTGATCGCCCTTGTACGAAATCTGGCGGCGGAATTCGGCCCCTCTGGCGTGCGGGTCAACGCCATTTGCCCCGGTCTGATTCGCACCGATTTTGCCCGTGAATTATGGGACAATCCAGAGGCGGCGGAACGGGCGCGCAACGATATTCCGCTGCGCCGGCTGGGCGAGGCAGACGATCTGGCCGGGGTGGCGGTGTTCCTTGCGTCAGACGCCAGCAAATATATGACCGGACAGGCACTGACCGTCTGTGGCGGGTCGAACATGTGGACGTAAGGGATTGATATGAAAGTTAAAGATAAGATCGTTGTGGTGACAGGTGCCGCCAGTGGCATTGGTGTTGCGCTGGCGAAATGCTTTGCCGGGGCGGGTGCGAAAAATGTGATTTGCGCCGATATCAACCTAGAAGGCGCGGCGGAAACGGCGCGCGAAATCGACGGGTTGGCGATTGGTGTCAATGTCGGGGACGAGGGTGAAATCAAGGCGCTGATAGACCGGACCGAGGCCGAGGCCGGGCCGATTGATCTGTTTTGTTCCAACGCCGGTATTCTGACCCTTGGCGGCATCGAGGTGCCCAACGAAGACTGGCAGCGGATATGGGACATCAACGTGATGAGCCATGTCTGGGCCGCGCGTCATGTGGTGCCGGGGATGATTGAACGCGGCGGTGGTTATCTGCTGAATACCGCGTCGGCGGCGGGGTTGCTCAATCAGGTGGGCGCCGCGCCTTATGGGGTCACCAAACACGCCGCCGTCGGGCTGGCCGAGTGGCTGGCGCTGACGTATGGCGATCAGGGCATCGGTGTTTCGGTGCTGTGCCCGCAGGCCGTGCGATCAGAAATGACCCGTGGGCATGAGGACTCCGTTGCCGCCCTTGATGGGTTGCTGGAGCCCGAACCTGTCGCCATGGCCTGCCTGCAAGCCATTGAAGAGGAGAGTTTTCTTGTTCTGCCGCATCCTCAGGTTCTGGATTATATGCGCGCCAAGACGCAGGATTATGATCGCTGGATTGGCGGAATGCGCAAACTGAACCGGCGGTTTGGTCAGGGTTAATCCGCCTGATGCACCTCGATCACGTTGCCGTCCGGATCGTAAAAGAATATCTGGTGCCACCCGGCCACGGCCGCGTTGCCCCAGTCTGAATAGGGCACGCCCTGCGCCTCCAGATGCGCCTTGAACCCGTCCAGATCGTCGGTGCGATAGGCAATATGCCCGTGCGATACCGGGTTGACGATATGTCCGGTCTTGAACCCAGCATGTATGTCACGCTGGGCCAGATGGGTCTGAATCGCCCCGTCGCTGACAATTGCCACGGCACCGGCATAGCCCTTTTTCTTTTCCAACTGCGGCAGGTCGTGCACGGGCACCTCAAGGCACAGAATGTCGCGATAAAAATCATCCATCCTTTCAACATCTTCCGTTGAAAGGTTGATGTGGTGCAGGGTCAGTTTCATGTCACGTCCTTTGATTTTGGTCGCAGGGGCCGCATCAGCCCTTCTTGTGCGACGCTGGCCATCAATACGCCATCCCGGGTGAATATCGACCCGCGATTGAACCCGCGCGCGCGCCCGGTGAACGGCGCGTCCATCGAATAGAGATGCCAGTTTTCAAAATGGATTGGCGCGTGGAACCACATGGTATGGTCCAGGCTGGCGGTCATCTGGCGCGGTTTAAACCAGGTCAGTCCGTGCGGGCGCAGGGACGAGCCCAAAAGGTTCATGTCGGACGCATAGGCCAGCAGGCAATGCTGCATTTGCGGACTGGTTCCCCTAGCCCCGGACATGCGAAACCACATGTGGTTGCGATCTTCGGTCGGTTCGGGGTCAAACATGTCGCGCGGGGCGACTTCGCGGTAATCGATCGGTCTGGGACGCAGGAAATCGGCGCGGTGTTCGGGGGGAATGCGATCAACGTTGCGCTGGCGCAATTCGTCCCGGCTTAGCAGGGATTCGGGGGCTGGCACGTCGGGCATCGGGTGCTGATAATC
>DAOUPC010000205.1 GCA_030626365.1 Paracoccaceae bacterium | reverse complement strand
GGCAGGCGGTGTTTCCGACTATCATGATGGGCGATGACCGGGCGGTGGCAGATGTGTGGATCGGCGGACGGCGGGTCGGCTGAGGTGCGTCACAGGGTTGGTAGCACCTGCGCTGTGGGTGTTATGCCCCACGGCGGGGACATTTCATTGGGTAGGTTCTGCATCCTAACGGCCTGAATAGCCCAACATGTTGTGAAACCCGATTATACACAGAAACATACAATTTGCATGGACCACAACGGCTAAGGTACATTGCAGACGCGGATAGGGCAGACACTAAATCTAGTGCCCACCCCTAATCCGCTGGCTCCGGCGGGTCCGCCCTGTGCACAGCTTAGTCTAGCAACTAAAGCATACGCACAGGGCGGACTTTCAGCAAGAATAATCGGTCATGCTTTCCCGCATGAGATACGCACAGTGCGCCGTTTCAGGGGCTGGCATTTATTCAAACCAGGTGATTATTCAGGATGCCCCCGCCCGATACCATTTCGACCTTTCAGGCCTCCGGCGGGAGTATTTTTGACAAGAAGAATGGGATGGGTGGTCAGCCGCTTATTAGTTTGCGCGCCAGTGCGTTCTGGCGCGCAATGGTGCGTGGCAGGTCGATGGTGGTGATCTGGCCGTTGTCAACAACCTGACGCCCCTCGACAAAGAGGTGTTTGACGCGGGTAGGGCCGGCCAGCAGCAGGGCGGCCGGGTCCCAACTGCCGGCGCTGTCGATCCCGGTCACGTCCCAAAGCGCGATATCGGCCCGTTTGCCCGGCGCAAGACGGCCACAATCGGGGCGGCCCAGCACGTCGGCCCCGCCACGCGTGGCGATTTCCAGTGCCTCGCGCGCGCTCATCGCATCCGCGCCACGCGAAACGCGTTGCAACAACATGGATTGGCGCGCCTCGCTGATCAGGTTGCCGGCATCGTTGCTGGCAGAGCCGTCAACGCCCAGGCCGACCCTGACACCGGCATCGCGCATCGCCCGCACCGGGGCGATACCGCTGCCAAGGCGGCAGTTCGAGCAGGGGCAATGGGCCACACCGGTACGGGAACGGGCAAACAGGTCGATTTCCTGGCTGTCGAGTTTGACGCAATGGGCATGCCAGACGTCCGGGCCGGTCCAGCCCAGGTCTTCGGCGTATTGACCGGGGCGGCACCCGAACCGGGCCATGGAATAGGCGATATCTTCGTCGTTTTCGGCCAGGTGGGTGTGCAGCATCACCCCCTTGTCGCGCGCCAGAAGGGCCGCGTCACGCATCAGGTCGCGGCTGACGGAAAACGGGGAACAGGGGGCGACACCGACCCGGCACATGGACCCGTCCGCGCCATCATGGAAGGCGTCGATGACACGGATCGTATCGTTCAGGATATCCGCCTCGCGTTCGACCAGCGCATCGGGGGGCAGGCCCCCGTCACTTTCGCCAATGCTCATCGAGCCACGGGTGGGGTGGAACCGCAGGCCGATCTGGTCGGCGGCGGCGATTGTATCGTCCAGCCGCGCACCGTTCGGGTAAAGATAAAGGTGGTCCGAGCTGAGCGTGCAACCCGACAGCGCCAGTTCGGCCAGTCCGGTCAGGGCCGAGGTGAACATTTCGTCCGGGCCAAAGCGCGACCAGATTGGGTAAAGCGTTTGCAGCCAGCCGAACAACAGCGCGTCCTGCCCGCCGGGCACCGCGCGGGTCAGGGTTTGGTAAAGGTGGTGGTGGGTGTTCACCAGCCCCGGTGTCACCACACAACCACGCGCGGATACAATGGTTCGGGGGTCGGTGGTTTGAGGGTCGGTTTTGGCCAGATCGGCACCAATCCGGGCAATCACCCCGTCACGGATCAGGATGTCAGCCCCGTGCAGTTCCCGCCGCGCATCGTCCATTGTCAGGATCGCGTCGGCATTTTGGATAAGGATTTCGGGCATGTTCAGGTTCTTTCACACTTCGATATAGCCCGCTTCGGTTTTGAAGTGTGACGGGTGCCGACAGAAAACGGGCAAAAGGACTCGGCCACCACGGGCAGATTTTAACCCGGACGGGTGATTTCCTCAATACCTCAGAAGGTGCGCAATATGTCCAGCGCGGCGCTGTGCAGATCCCGGTTGGCCGCCGCCAGGGCACGTCCGCCCTGATGGGCCGGGCCGCCCTGCCAGTCGGTGACGATCCCGCCTGCCGCGTTGATCACCACAATCGGGCCTTGGATGTCATAGGCGTTCAGACCCGCCTCGATCACCAGATCGATCTGGCCCGCCGCCAGCAGCGCATAGGCGTAACAATCCATGCCATAGCGGGTCAGCCTGACCTTGTCCGATACGGCCCTGAACCCGGCCCTGTCCGGTGCGGTTCCTACCTCGGGGAAGGTGGTGAACAGGATCGCCTGATCCAGCGTGGCCGTGTTTCGGGTGGCCAGAGGCACCGTGCCCATCGGCCCGCTCATCCGGGCCACGCCGGGGGCGCCGACAAACCGCTCGCCTGTATAGGGTTGGTCGATGATGCCCAAAAACGGCCCATCCGCCCCGGACAGCGCGATCAGCACCCCCCAGGTTGGTGTGCCACTGATAAAGCCACGGGTGCCATCGATCGGGTCCAGCACCCAGGTGCGCCCGCTTTGCCCCGGTTTCTGGCCGAACTCTTCGCCCCAGATGCCATCATCCGGGCGATGCCGGGCCAGGACGGCGCGCATCGCGGTTTCGGCCTCGCGGTCGGCCACCGTGACCGGATCGAACCCGCCCGCCTCTTTGTTCTCGGCCACAAGGCCAGTCTGGCGGAAATAAGGAAGGATGGTCGCACGCGCGGCGTCAGCCAGCAGGTGGGCAACCTCAAGATCAGTTGGCGCAGCAGATGTCATACCCGTCAGGTGCCATCCGGCCGCGCCAATTGCAAGTCATCACCACGCATGTGTGGTCATCAGGTTAGCGATCAGGCCCGCAATCAGGCCACGTCGCTAAGAACACGCGCCAGTTCGAACAGGCGGCGGCGTTGGTTTTCAGGGATTGCATAATACGAACGCACCAGATCCAGCGCCTCTTTGTCGCCCATCAGATCAGCCGGAAGCATGGAACCATCCGCTTCGGCCTTTTGATCTTCTTCCAGGCCTTCAAAGAAAAAGCTGACCGGCACGTCCAGTGCATCGGCTATATCCCAGAGCCGCGAGGCGCTGACCCGGTTGGCACCGGTTTCGTATTTTTGAATTTGCTGGAACTTGATGCCGACCTGTTCGGCCAGTTGCTGTTGTGTCATTCCAACCAGCCACCGCCTGTGCCGCACACGTTTGCCCACATGAACGTCTACCGGATGCGCCATGCAATTCTCCTTATTGTTAACTTGTTAAAGATGAGCGGGCATAAATGCCCCAAACACCTTGGTGCCTTCCTGTCAAAGGCGACACCTTACAGCCCTCGACATCCCAGGACTCAACCTGAACTACAACACTATGCAAGTATTACGGGCTTTTAGCCGCATTTCAAGGCGGTTGATTTTCCAAGGCGGGGAAATGCTTATGGTTGTATGCTGCGGCCCGGAAATTTCCATAATAATCGCTGTTTTACCGGCCCTTTCAGGCAGCTTACAGGAAACAGGCCGGATCGCTGACCATCAGTTTGACACATGCCGGATACTGAAGATAAACTGCCGAAAAACAAAGGTTTAACATGCTTGCCTATCACATCGCGCACCCAGGTGGCGCACCAGGTCTGACCAACATCCCCCGTCCTGTACCGGGACCGGGGCAGGTGCGGCTGGCTATACGGGCCTGTGGGTTAAATTATGCCGACCTTTTGATGCAAAATGGCACATATCAGGATATTCCGGCCGCACCGTTCACCCTGGGCATGGAGTTTTCGGGGATTGTAGAGGCTTTGGGCGACTCAGTTACATCGGTTGCAATTGGTGATCGGGTTGCGGCATTTTCCGGCCACGGGGGGCTGGCCGAACAGGGCGTGTTCGACGCGGCCCGCCTTTTGCCCCTGCCCGACGGGATGAGCTTTGAACACGCGGCGGCGTTTCAGATCGCCTATGCCACCAGCCACGTGGCGCTGGCCCATCGTGCCCGCCTTTTACCGGGCGAGACATTGTTGGTTACCGGCGCGGCGGGCGGTGTCGGGCTGAGCGCGGTCGAGATTGGCAAACTGATGGGGGCCAGGGTAATCGCCCATGCGCGCGGGGCCAACAAACTGGCGGTGGCAAAGGCGGCAGGGGCGGACCATTTGATTGATGACGCCGATGATCTGCGCGCAAGGGTCAGGGAACTGGGCGGCGCGGATGTGGTGTATGACGCGGTGGGGGGCGATGTGTTCATGGCAGCCTTTCGCGCCTGCCGCCCCGAAGGGCGCCTTCTGAGCATCGGTTTTGCCAGCGCAAACGTGCCGCAAATCCCCGCCAACCACCTGATGGTCAAGAACCTGTCGGTGATCGGCTTTTACATCGGGGGGTACATGAAATTCCGCCCCGAAGTGATTGCAGACAGCCTGGAAACCCTGATTGGCTGGTATCAGGCGGGCCGGTTGCACCCACATATCAGCCACACCCTGCCGCTTGCCCGGGTGGCCGAGGGCATGGAATTGCTGCGCACACGCAAATCCACTGGCAAGGTGGTGATCACCATGTGACCCCTACCCGACCGCCTTCAGCGCAGTTCCGCCGAAACCATGAAATGTCTGGCGGATCAGCGTGGCCAGATTTGTAATGATCTCGCCCCGGCCACTATCGCCGCCATAAAGGTTGACCATCTGCACCGGCAGTTCCGGCAATGCACCACCATGGTCAATCTGAACCAGATGCGGCGGTTCGGTCCCGTCAAGCACCGCGTGGATCGCCAGATCGGCGGCAACCGTTGCCTCGATCGAACGATCACTGTCGGTTTCCACAACCATGTCCCAGGGGATATTGGCCGCATCCAGCGCCGCGATCACCTTGGGGCGAAACAGGCAATGACGGCAAAACGCCAACCGCAGCGGCCGTTGGCGCCAGGCCGACCCGTTCGGCGCGCCAATCCAGCGCAGCGGCAATTCCGCGATCATTTCACTATCCGCCCCCACCGTTGATTCGGTGGTCAGGATCAAATCGCATTCCCCCCGCCCGAACTGTTCCTTCAGCCCGATCGAAAACGACGAAACAAGCTGAACCTTGACCCGCGGATAAGAGGCGTTAAAGCGCT
>DAOUPC010000157.1 GCA_030626365.1 Paracoccaceae bacterium | reverse complement strand
GCGCGGATTATTCCAGTGCCGATGAAATCTTTGAAAGCAAACGCAACAACTGTTCGCGCTCGCCTTGTGCCAGCGCGCTGTTCATCTGGTGTTCCTGTGCCTCGATCCGGTCGGTTGCACGGTCCAGCACGGACTCGGCAAATTCGGTCAGCCAAAGCCCATAAAAACGCCGGTCTTCCTCGTCCCGGATGCGGTGGATCAGCTTGCGTTTATTGAGGTCTGAAATCGAATTTGAAAGGGTGGATTTATCCAGCCTGTAAACACGAACAAGGCTTGTCTGGTGAATGCCGGGGTTTTCACGGACCAGCGTCAAAAGGCTGAATTCGCCGGGGGTCACGCCCAGGTCGTTGCCCGTTTCCGAAAAATTACGAAAAACCGCGGCCTGCGCCTGACGAACCTGATACCCTAGGTAATGGGGCAGTTTCCCAAGGCTGACCTCTTTGTTTTTGGTGGCAGGTGAAATCAGGTTGTTTTGTTTTTCCGGCACTGTTTTTGACTTTCTGTCTGTTTTCATCCCAACCCCGCGGCCAGTTCCCCGTAGTCAGCCACAGAGTATCTGCAATGTTAGAAGGAATTGTCAAATCCAACAATTTCTATTTTGTGAAATCCCTGAACTGTTGAGCCCTGAACAGTTGAACAAGGCGGCAGGGCACCCTTGCCCATTCCACCCACGTAACCCATTATATTTGACGAAACCGGTGCTTACCCGGTGTTTGCATCGTCTGAGGAGATCACTATGCGGCAATTCATAAATACCCGTGAGGCCCTGGTAACAGAGGCGATTGATGGCACCTTGCGGACGGCGGGCGGGCGGTTGGCGCGTCTGGATGGCTATCCGCATATCAGGGTGGTTTTACGCACCGACTGGGACAAATCAAAGGTGGCACTGGTATCTGGTGGTGGCTCTGGGCACGAACCGAGCCATGCTGGTTTCGTTGGTCAGGGGATGCTGACGGCGGCGGTTTGTGGCGATGTGTTTGCCTCGCCTTCGGTTGATGCGGTGCTGGCGGGTATTCTGGCGGTGACGGGCAAGGCCGGGTGCCTGCTGATCGTCAAGAATTATACCGGGGACCGGCTGAATTTCGGCCTCGCGGCCGAGCGGGCGCGCTCTTTGGGGCTGCGGGTTGATATGGTTGTGGTGGATGATGATATCGCGTTGCCGGACCTGGCGCAGGCACGCGGCGTGGCCGGGGCGTTGTTTGTTCATAAGATTGCCGGGGCACTGGCCGAACAGGGCGCTGACCTTGATCAGGTGGGGATTGCCGCGCGCCGGGTGATTGACGGGGTCGTGTCGATTGGCATGTCGCTGGATACCTGCACCGTTCCGGGGTCGCCAAAAGAGGCGCGGATCGATCCGGGCAAGGCGGAACTGGGGCTTGGTATTCATGGTGAACCGGGCATTGAACAGGTGGATTTTACCGGGGCGCGCGATGCAATAAAGATGGTGGTGGACCGTCTGGCCCCGACAATCGGGTCTGGCCCGCATGTGGCGCTGCTGAACAATCTGGGTGGCACCACGCCGCTTGAAATGGCGGTTCTGGCCGAAGAACTGGTGCGATCGCGGATTGGCGGGCAGGTGGCCTGGATGGTCGGGCCTGCGCCGATGATGACATCGCTTGATATGCAGGGGTTTTCGATTTCGCTGTTGCCGGTTGACGATGACGACCTTGGTGCGCTGAAAGCCCCGGTCGTTCCCTGGGCATGGCCCGGATGTCTGGCCGTTAGCGAGGTGGCGACGGTTCCCTTACCGGACGGGCTGGCGTTGGTTCAGCCGGTTGCGTCGCAATGCGATGACACCAGGGCGCTTATGGTCCGTGCCTGCGATATTCTGATTGGCGCGCAAACCATGCTGAATGCGCTGGATGCCAAGTCGGGGGATGGGGATACCGGCAGCACGCTGGCCTCTGCGTCACGGGCGCTCAAGACGGGGTTGGACCGTCTGCCGCTTGCCGATCCGACCCAGCTTTATCGTGCCATCAGTCAGGAACTGAGCCAGACCATGGGCGGATCGTCCGGGGTGCTTTTGGCGATATTCTTTGCGGCTGCCGGGGATGCCTCGGCCAGTGGTCGGGATGCGGTGGATGCGTTGAAGGCCGGGCTTGCCCGTATTCAGCAGGTTGGCGGGGCGCAACCGGGGGACCGGACGATGATTGATGCCCTGAACCCGGCGCTTGATGCGTTGCGCGATGGTCTGGCGGGGGCCGCACGGGCGGCCCGCCAGGGGGCGGAACACACGGCGACAATCACCGACGCCAAGGCCGGGCGGGCAAGCTATGTCGCCGGGGATCAACTGGCCGGTCACAACGATCCGGGGGCCGAAGCCGTGGCGCTTCTTTTTGAGGGGCTGGCCAAGGGGGCCTAGCCGGGGAACCAGCGCCGCTGTTGTCTGGGCAAATAACGGCACATTGATCTGGCCGGTGGGCCTGCGCCATTGCACCAGCCACCCAGAGCGCATAGCGTAAGCGCAAAGCACGAGATGAGGCATATCCAGTGGGTTTGTTAACGTTTCGACACGCAGCCGGGGCGGGGTTTGCGGTTCTTCTGGCTGTCCCGGGGGCTGGCTTTGCCCAGTCCGGGGCTGGTTCCTATCTGGCGGCCCGTCAGGCGGCCCATGACAGCAACTTTGATGCCGCGGTTCAATACTTTTCCCGCGCGCTGGCGCAGGACCCCGACAACCCCAGCCTGATGGAAAGCACGACGGCGTCCCAGTTGGCGCTGGGGCAGGTTGCCCGTGCCCTGCCGGTGGCCAAATACATGGAAGACCTGGGCCTGCACAGTCAGGTTGCGCATATGGTCGTGGTTGCCAACCTGATCACAGCCGGGGGTTTTGATGCGCTGTTGGCGCGTGACCCAAAGACCGTTGGGATCGGACCGTTGGTGGATGGTCTGGTCAAGGGCTGGGCATATATGGGTGCGGGGTCTGTCGCCAAGGCATTGGAACAGTTTGACCTCGTTGCCGCCGAAAGCGGGCTGCGTGGTTTTGCGCTGTATCACAAGGCGCTGGCGCTGGCGCTGGTTGGTGACTTTGAAGGGGCCGATGCCATTTTCGTTCAGGAGGATGGCCGGTTGACGGCAATGTCGCGGCGTTCGGCACTGGCCAGGGCGCAGATCCTGTCGCAACTGGGGCGCAACAAGGATGCGCTGGAAATGCTGGCCGAAACCTTTCCGGGGCTGTTTGACCCCAGCCTGACCCGTGTCGCAGACAGGTTGGCATCGGGCGAGACGCTGGCGTTCAACCACATCACATCGGTGCAGGATGGCATGGCCGAAGTGTTCTTTATCATCGGCGCGGCCCTGAAGGGCGAGGCATCAGGCGACTATGCCCTGATCTATACACGGCTGGCCGGGTTCCTGCGCGCCGATCACATTGATGCGCTGTTGCTGAGCGCCGAAATTCTGGGCGATCTGGGCCAATACAAACTGGCTGTGGAAACCTATAAGAAAGTGCCACAAGACAGCCCCGACCGCCATGCGGCAGAACTTGGCCGGGCCGAAGCCCTGCGTCGCGCGGCCAAGCCGGACGCGGCAATCGAGGTTCTGGAGCAACTGGCGCAGGATTTTCCTAACCTTCCACGGGTGCATTCCGCGCTGGGCGATCTGCAACGCCAGGAAGAGAACTATGAGGCGGCCGTCGCGGCATATGACATGGCGCTGGAGTTCACCGAAGAGGATGGTCAGGGCCGGTGGTTTTTGCTTTATGCCCGTGGCATCAGCCATGAACGCCTTGATCGGTGGGACCAGGCCGAGGCAGATTTCCGCGCGGCGCTTGTGCTAAGCCCGGATCAGCCGCAGGTGCTGAATTATCTGGGATATTCGCTGGTTGAAAAACAGGACAGCCTTGACGAGGCCCTGGGGATGATCGAACGCGCCGTCGCGGCGCGCCCCGACAGCGGTTATATCGTCGATAGCCTGGGCTGGGTTCTGTACCGGATGGGCCGGTATGACGAGGCCGTGGGCCATATGGAACAGGCGGTTCAACTGATGGCCGTGGACCCGGTTGTCAACGACCATCTGGGGGATGTCTATTGGGCGGTCGGGCGTACCCGCGAGGCCGAGTTTCAGTGGAAACGCGCGCTGTCCTTTGTTGACCCCGACGACACGGATGCCGAGGCAGACCCGGACCGTATCCGCCGCAAGCTTGAGATAGGGCTGGATGATGTTCTGGCCGAAGAAGGCTCTGCGCCGCTGAAAGTGGCTGATGACGGTGGTTAAGGGGTTTGCCCCGGCCAAGATCAACCTGACGCTTCATGTGACCGGCCAGCGGCCCGACGGGTATCACCTGTTGGATTCGCTGGTGGTTTTTGGCGATGTTGGCGACCTGATCACCGTATCCCCATCACACGAACTGCGCCTTACTGTCAGCGGCCCAATGGCGCGCGGGGTGCCAACTGATCGGCGCAATCTGGTGTTGCGGGCGGCCGGATTGATGGGCGTTACCGCCGATATACATCTGGAGAAACACCTGCCTGCCGCCGCCGGACTTGGCGGGGGGTCTTCGGATGCTGCGGCGACCTTGCGCGCGTTGTCGGAAATGACCGGACAGCCGGTGCCGGATCTGGATGATATCCTGACTTTGGGGGCTGACGTTCCGCTTTGCATGTCCGGTGGACTGACCCGAATGCGGGGCATTGGCGAAAAACTTGACCGTCTGGGCGCGACGCAGGGCCTGTCGATGATCCTGATCAATCCGGGTGTTTCGGTCCCTACAGGCGCGGTTTTCAACGGGTTGGCACGTAAGAACCTGACGCCGATGCAAGGGCAATTGCCGCATGCTGACGCGGCTGGCTGGATTGCCTGGCTCGCGGCCCAGCGTAATGACCTGCAAACACCGGCGATTGCCCAGGCACCGGTGATTGGCCGGGTTCTGCAGGCGTTGCAACAAAGTCAGGGTTGTCTGCTGGCCCGCATGTCCGGGTCGGGGGCGACGTGTTTTGCGGTAATGCGTGATGATGGGCTTAGGGATGCCGCCGTTCGGGGCCTGACACGGGATAACCCGGATTGGTGGATAAAACCCTGTCACGACATTCCCGCGATATCCGCGCCTGAACCGTCCTGAAATCTCTGGTATTCAGGTCAGGCGGGCGACCACATAGTCGGCTAAATCGTTCAACATGGTTCTGATCGGGTGATCGGGCAGCACAACCAGTTTTGACTTTGCCTTGTCTGCCCATTGGACCGCATCAATCCGGGTTGCTTCCAATGTGCCATATTTATTCATCAATGACAGGGCATGGCCAAGATCGCCGTCTTCCTGACGCCCCTTGCCGATTGTGCGTTCCCAAAAGGACCGCTCGTCCGGGGTGGCCTGCGCCACGGCCTTGATCACCGGCAGGGTCAGTTTGCGTTCGCGGAAATCATCACCGACATTCTTGCCAATTGCGGCCGCGTCGCCCTGATAATCCAGCAGATCATCGGCAATCTGAAAGGCGATGCCAAGGGCGTCGCCATAGTCGTACAGTGCTGCAATCTGATCTTCGGGGGCCGCGGCAATGACCCCGCCTACTTGGGTTGCGGCAGAAAACAGCGCCGCCGTCTTGCCCCGTACGATTTGCAGGTAAACGCCTTCGTCGGTATCCAGATCGCTTGCGGCGGTCAGTTGCAGAACCTCGCCCTCGGCGATGGTGGCCGAGGCATTGGCCAGAATATCCAGCACCCGCAATGATCCGGTTTCAACCATCAACTGAAAGCTGCGGGAAAACAGGTAATCCCCCACCAGAACGCTGGACTTGTTGTCCCACAAAAGGTTGGCGGTCGGGCGGCCCCGGCGCTGGCCGCTTTCATCGACCACATCATCATGCAACAGCGTGGCGGTGTGGATGAATTCAACCGTGGCCGCCAGACGGATATGATGCTCGCCCGTGTACCCGCACAGCTTTGCCGCGGCGAGCGTCAGCATCGGGCGCAACCGCTTGCCTCCGGCCCCGACCAGATGGGTGGTGACCTGGGGAATGCGCGGCGCGTGTTCGGACGCCATACGCTGGGTGATCAGCGTATTCACGGCCACCATTTCCGGGGCCAAAGCCTGGGCCAGTTGTTCGTGTGGCTTGGTAATTGTCGCGCTGTCCATCACACTTCCTGTCACAAGGCTCGACATGTGGCGCGCCTTACCCTTACATCCATCCTATGAAAGAACTTTTACGCAGCACCGACCCAACCATTCTGGCCTTTGCATCCGCCCTTCTTCAGGGCGAGGATATAGACTGCTTTCAGATGGACGTAAACATGAGCATTCTGGAAGGCGGTATAGGGATTTTCCCGCGCCGGATGATGGTGCGGGTGGATGATTATGATCGTGCCGTGCGCGCCATGCGGGACAATGAAATCCCGCTGGGCCAATGACCGGTGGGGCATCGGGCGGGTTTTCGGCTGACGAGTTGACGCAGGATGCGTTTCTGGGCGGGCGGTTGCACCTGTGGCAACCACGGGGCGGGTATCGGGCCGGTATCGACCCGGTGTTGCTGGCGGCCGCGGTTCCGGCGCGGGCCGGGCAAACGGTGCTTGAACTGGGCTGTGGGGCGGGTGCGGCGGTTTTATGCCTTGCCGCGCGGGTTCCGGGGCTGGCGCTGAGCGGGGTGGAACTGCAACCGGATTATGCCGAACTGGCGCGGGAAAATGCGCGCCTGTGTGGGGCTGGTCTGGATGTGATCCGGGCCGATTTGGCCGCGCTGCCCGATGCGCTGCGTCAAACCAGTTATGACCATGTTATCGCCAACCCGCCCTATTATCGGGGTGGAGCCCACACATCGGCACGTGATGGCG
>DAOUPC010000047.1 GCA_030626365.1 Paracoccaceae bacterium | reverse complement strand
TGACCAGCGGCAGGATCAGTTCCATCCGGTCCTCTTCACCGGTGACAGAATTCAGCAAGGGGCGGCCCTCGCAAACCTCAAGCCCGGCCTCAAGCGCCCCCGGAACCGAACTGTCGATACATAAAGGAACGTCCACAAGCCCCTGAACCATCTTGATAATTTCCTGCATCAAGGGGGGTTCTGTTTCGTTCGGGTTGGGGTTGGAATTGTAAACCACCCCGGCGTTGATATCCAAAACCGTCGCCCCGGCAGCAACCTGCGCCAGCGCATCCTTTTGCACGGTCGAAAAATCCCCCGCCTCAAGTTCAGCCGCCAGTTTCTTGCGGCCCGTCGGGTTGATCCGTTCGCCGATAACACAAAATGGCTGATCAAAGCCGATGATCGCGGTCTTGGTTTTGCTCTCGATAATGGTGCGGGTCATGTGGGGCCTTTCGGGCGGGTTATCTTAAATTTGGTTCACGGGTTTGGGGGCGCCATTTTCGGTGGCCCAGGTCGCATTGCCCCTGATACCCCCAAGCGGAAAGAAATGCACGGATGCGATGTTGAAATCCGGGTTTGCCGCCTTGTGCGCGGCAAGGTCGCCTATCACCTCTGTCGGTTGATAGGGCAACAACAGTTTGCTCACATCCATCGCCCGTTTTTGCAACACCTTCAAAGACGGGCCAACACCGCAGGCGATGGCGAATTTGATCAGCGTTTGCAACCTGGCCGGCCCGGCAATACCGATATGAACCGGAATGGTTATCCCGGCCCTGTTCAGGGCATCCACCCAGGCAATAATCGGCTTTGCCTCGAACGCGAATTGTGTGGCCAGGGCCATCTTTGCATCGGTTAGTTCAGAAAACTTTTGTTTCCATGCAAGGGCTTCGTCGACGTTCTTCATGCTTCCATCGGGGTCAATGTCGCGGTTCCCTTCGGGGTGCCCGGCCACATGCAGATGGGTGAACCCCGCCTTGTCGAACAGCCCGGTTTCCAGCAATTGCATGGAACTGTGATAATCGCCCGCCGGATGTGTCACACCGCCCGCCAGCAACAACGCCTGATCAACCCCTGCCTCGCCCTGATAACGGGCGATCCAATCGCCAAGCGTGGCCGCATCGCCAATGATCCGGGCCGGGAAATGCGGCATGACCGGAAACCCATCCAGCGCAAGGCGGCGCGCGGTGCGCACCATGTCGCTGATCGGGGTGCCGTCGATATGGGCAATATAAACGCGTGTGCCCGCCGGCAGCAGCGCCTTGAAATCATCAACTTTTTCGGCGGTACGCGGCATGACCTCGATCGAATACCCATTCAGGAATGACGCGACCCCGGGATTGACCGTCGTTGCCCCGGGGGCCGGTTTTTTGCGGAAACTCAACAAAGCCATGGTGGCCTCCCTTATGGTATCAGGCTTTCGCCCAGCCGTCGTTGTCGATCAGGGCCTTGATGCGGGCCTTGTCGTATTCGGTTTCAAGGCGCTGTGCCTCGGCCTCGGCCACGGCACTTTGTTCGCCGTCAACCGCATAGGCGGGCGCTTTGCGCCACTCGGCCATATAGGCGTCAGAGCTTTCGGCGTTCACCTTCATCGCCGCGCGATCTATGGCCTGTTCAAACCGCTCGGGCAGGACCCGCTTGGCCCCGCGCCGCCCCTTGCCAACAATGACCTGGGCCGGGATGTCACGCCAGTAAACAATGGTAACGTCTGCCATATCTCGATTCCCTTTTCCTGACCCATCTTTAATTCAGCACGCCTGCGCAAAACGGCCTGTTTTCGACAGAACACGTCGATCCTGCGACCCCGCACAAGGAACACATCAGAGCTATCCTGCCCGCCGCCCACAAGCCAGACGCAGAACCGGTCGAATAATTCACAATGATGATGAGTTGGGGATAATGAGTTGGCGCGCCCCAGGGTGCGGTCCTGGGGCAATTCATGTCACCCAACCGCCATAACGCGTCTTGCGGGAAACCCCGTGGCGTCCTATCTTTGGGGCAACTCGAAATCGAAAGGGCGTGTAACATGGCGCCCAAGCGCTCCAAAGGTGCGGGCGCGTTTCCCAAAGCGGTCGAAAGCCCCGTGCCGAATCCACCCAATCCAGATGCCCTCTATGCGGCGCTGGACCTGGGAACAAATAGTTGCCGCATGCTGATTGCCCAACCCAAGGGCAGCGGATTTCATGTGGTCGACAGCTTTTCCAAGTCCGTCCAGTTGGGATCGGGGCTGGAACGGACCGGACGGTTGTCGCGGTCCTCGATGGCGCGCACGGTGCAGGCCTTGCGCATCTGTCAGCAAAAGCTGAAGCGCAACAAGGTGCGGCGTATGCGACTGGTTGCCACCGAAGCCTGCCGCAGGGCGGGAAATGCGGGCGAATTCATTCGTCAGGTTCACCGGGAAACCGGCCTGAAACTGGAAGTCATCCAGCCCGAGGAAGAGGCCCGCCTGGCGGTGGTATCCTGCGCGCCACTGGTCAGCACAAAAACCGAACAGTTGCTGGTGGTGGATATCGGCGGCGGGTCAACCGAACTGGTCTGGATCGACATATCGTCGGTGCCCCGGCGCGACCGGCCCCAGGCGATCATGCGGTTGCATGCCGGGTTCAACCCTGCGGTCGCCAGCCCGTTTCCGGCCGCCCGCGTGGTGGACTGGATATCGGTTCCGCTGGGGGTGGCGACGCTGCGCGATCAGTTCAGCGATGTTGAGGACGATTCGGCCCGCTTTGCCCTGATGAGCTGGTTTTTTGAGGAAAACCTGACCGAATTCGCCCCCTACAAGGACGAACAGACACGCGAGGGGTTCCAGATTGTCGGCACCTCTGGCACCGTGACCACGGTGGCCGCCAGTCATCTGGGGCTGAAACGCTATGACCGGACCAAAGTGGACGGGTTGCGCATGACCAGCGATCAGATCGATACAGTGATCCGGGGTTACCTGGCGTTGGGGCCAAAGGGGCGCCAGAACGACCCAAGGATCGGCGAAGATCGTCAGGCGCTGATCATGTCGGGGTCGGCCATTTTGCAGGCGCTGTTGCGCTGCTGGCCGACCGACCAGTTATCGGTGGCCGATCGCGGACTGCGCGAAGGGCTGCTTTATGCACAGATGAGCGCCGATGGCGCATTAGAGGACGGACCGTTCTGATGGCAAAAATACCCACTGGAAAAAATACATCCGGGCGCGGACAACGCGATCTTAAGGTCCAGGTCAAGACCGCGCGCGGGCGAAAATTGTCCTCGACCAGATGGTTGCAGCGCCAGTTGAATGATCCGTACGTGAAACGCGCCCAGATCGAAGGATACCGCGGCCGCGCGGCGTTCAAGATCATGGAGGTGGATGACAAGTTCCGCTTTCTGGTGCCCGGCGCACGGGTGGTCGATCTGGGCTGTGCCCCCGGCGGGTGGCTTCAGGTTGCGGTCAAGCGGATCAATACGCTGGGCGAAAAACAGGGCAAGGCGGTTGGCCGGATTCTGGGTATCGACCTGCAAGAGGTCGAACCGGTGGCAGGGGCCGAGGTGCATGTGCTGGACTTCATGGACGAAGGCGCCGACGATCAGGTGAAACAATGGCTGAACGGCAAGGCCGATGTGGTGATGTCCGACATGGCCGCCTCGGCGTCAGGGCACAAACAGACCGACCATTTGCGGATCATCAACCTGTGCGAAGCGGCCGCCTATTTTGCCTTTGACGTGCTGGACGAAGGCGGCACGTTCGTCGCCAAGGTTCTGGCCGGCGGGGCCGAGGGCGAATTGCAGAAGCTGTTGAAACAAAAATTCACCAAGGTCGCCAACATGAAGCCCCCCGCATCACGCGCCGACAGTTCGGAAAAGTTTGTGGTGGCAACCGGGTTCCGGGCCTAAACACCTAGGGTCAGGACCCTAGGCGGCCAATCCGCTCCAGCTGTCAATCGCCAGTGACCGGACCGTCACCGCATCGTCATGGTCCAGCTGCGCACGGGCATAGCCGCGCGCACGCAGCCGTGCCGACGTATGCTCGGACAGGTTTTCATGGCGCAGCAGTTCAAACAACTGCGCATGGCGCGGGGCATTCAGATCAGGGTGCATGGCAGCTTTCCGGTTAACGAATACCGGCCCTTTTTGCCCGTCAACCTTGCCCTGCCTGCGGCGGTTATGTGGCGTTCCCGCGTCATTTGGCCACAAATGGCCCCATAAGACACCCCACAAGACACCCTGCAAACATGGCCCCAATGGCCACCTGCAACGTGTTGGGGGCCTGACCCGCTACTGCTGACCTTACTGGCCGATCTCGCCCATCAGTTGCAGCAGGGCCGGATTGTTTGGCACCCGGTCCGTTGCCTTGCGCAGCACGGTCCGGGCGGCTTCGGGCCCTTCAATGGCACTGGTAAGACGCACCAGCATGATCCAGGCGTCAACCCGCTGCGGGTCCAGGCGCACAACCTCGCCAAAGGCACGCATGGCGGCGGGAAAATTGCGCATCGCCAGGGCCGTGCCGCCCATCACCAGATGGGTTTCCGGGAAATCCAGCTTGTTGGTCAGGGATTTCTGCCAGTCCCCCATCGCCGCCCCCAGCATCGCACGTTGCGAGCGCGCCAGTTGTTCGGGCGGGGTATCCAGCAGTTGTTTGGCCGCCGCGATCCGAACCGACCGCATCCGGTCCCCCAACAGCGGCATCAGCCGCGCAATGCGCGTTTCAATATCCACGCCACGTTGCAAAGGGGCCGCGTTGCCACGGATCAGCGGGTCGGAATGTTGCAAAAGCGTGGCCGTGGCCGTGGCCAGACCGGGATTGGCCAAAGGGTGCAGCAGGTTCAGCGCCGTTGCGCGCACGATCCCCGGCTGTGCCTCGTCCAGCGCCAGTGTCAAAAGGTCCGCCTGGGCCATATCCGGGGCGGCACGCCCGCGCGCCAGTATCTGCCCGTAATGCGCCCCACGCCGCGTACTTTGCGCAAACCATTGCGATATCTGCGCCGCGGCCCAGCCTTGGGTCTGGTCAGCATGGCAATCGCTACAGGCATCCGGCCCACCGGTTTCAGGTCCCAGATCAGGCCCCAGATCAGGTCGGGGAATACGGAACGAATGGTCACGCCGCCCATCAACCCCCATATAGGTGCGTTCGATCATGTGGCAGTTTTTGCACTGCGCGCCTTCGCTGTCGGGGGTATGGAATGTGTGTTCCGGGCTGTCATAAGTCGCGCGGCGCAAGGTCGGAAATTCCGGGTTTCCGGCCGCCGAGTGGCACTGGGTACACAGTGCATTACCGGTCTCTTTCAGCCCCGCGTCGTGTACCGTGTGACAATTCGAACAGCCCACCCCGCGCGCATACATCTTTGATTGCAGGAACGATCCGTAAACATATACCTCGTCCAGGATCTGCCCGTCGGGGTGGTAAAGACCGGGACGCAACAGGGCCAGCGTATGGGCATCGTCAAACCGCGTACCGGGCAGCGGATTGCCCCCCAGCAACGGCTCGCGGCGGGAATGGCAGCTGGCGCATTGTTCGACCTCACCCGCCTGCCCCGGACCCGTCCTGTCCAGAACGCCACGGGCAAACCCCACCGGATCAAGGTCAGGCGGCCCATCGGCCAGTATTTCCTGCCCGTCGGCCCATGCCAGATGGGCCGATGCCGGCCCGTGGCATGCCTCGCAACCGACCCCCATCTCGACCTGGGTCGAGGCGTATGTGCCGGTACGCACGCCGAAATTACGCTGGTATCCGGTTGCATGGCATTCCGCACAGCGCGCATTCCAGGTTTTATAGGGACCGGTCCAGTGCAACCCGTCATCGGGCGGCAGATCCTGATCGGGATAAAGGTGAAACCAGCGGTCGCCATCGACATCCCAGGCCACATCAAGCGCCTGAAGCCGCCCCGGTTCGGTTTCCAGCAAATATTGCTGCAATGGCGCAATTCCAGCCACGGAATGCACCGGATATTCCTGGGTTGAGCCATCCTTTTCCGTGACATTCACATAATATGCCCCGTCCCTTGTGCTGAACCGGGTCAGGGTGCCGTCATGGGCAAATTCGGTATCGTCAAAGTCGCCCAGAACGGTGGCCGGCGCGGGCAATGTCCAGGCCTGCGCATGTTGCGAACCCTGCCAAAGGGCGGTCTGGTCAGTGTGACAATCCACGCACGCCCCGGACCCCACATAGCGCAGTGGTTGTGCCTGTGATTGCGCCACAGCAGCGCCGGTCAACCAAAGGATCACGCCCAGACGGGCCAGCAGGTTAAGTATCACGGCCATTGTGGGCACCTTTATGTGTGTCTGTGTGTGTGTCTGTGTGGCGAATATGAACGGCAAACCGCAAACCTTTGACTATATGCAGATATCCCGCATTGCTTGTCATTATGCGTCAGATTTCCCTCGTGCGATCAATGCGCCGTTGAATTCGGCCCCCAGGATCAGGATCGCCGCCATCAGATACATGAACATCAGCGCCGCCATGGCCCCCGCCAGCCCGGCATAGGTGGCCCCATAGCGCGAAAAGCTGGCGATGTAGATGGCAAATCCCTGCCCCGCGATCCCCCACAAAACAAGGGTCAGCACCGCGCCGGGCCAGATATCGCGCAACGAATGGCGCCTTCCCGGCAACCACATATGACAGGCGAACACCGCCGTGACCGGCACCCCCATGGTCAGCCCGATACGCAACTGGTCCCCGGTGAACCATTCGCCCCAGGTGCCCGGCACGACCTCGGCCACAAAGCTGAAATACAACGGCAGCGCCACTTCGATCAGCGCCGCCACCAGAACCAGCCCCCCACCCACCAGCACAAAAGCCATACATAACAGCCGCGCGCGCCAAAACGCGAGGGTATCCACATCACGATAGGCCTGCGTCATCGCCACCCGCACCGCATCAACCCCGTTTGAGGAAAAGTAGATGGCCAGCACACCACCCAGCGTCATCAGTTGGGAATTAGAGGATGCCACCACGGTTTCTATTTCGGCAACGATAGGTTTGGCCACCGCATCGGGCCAGGTCCCGAATATAAGCCCGACCAGATTATCAGGGTCCACATCCTGCGACAAAAACCCCGCCAGCGAAACACTGAACAGAATGAACGGGAACAGCGCCAGCATCATCGACATGGCAATGTGGCTGCTTTTTATCAGCCCATCCTTGCGCTTGAACTGCACCACAGAATCCCACAGGGCACGGACAACGCCCGTTGTTGCGGTTTTACCTGTCACACCCATGCTCTCACTCATATACACCAACCCCACTGGTCGATGTTGCACAACTACACATTCCGTTGCAACATCGACAGGTTAGTAAACAGTTAAGTGATTCCATGACAAATACTCCCGAAAACGACTCTGGCCGACATACCCGACACACATTGGCCGTCTGGCGTGATGTCCTGCTGATTATCACGCTATCGGTGGTGGGGCTTTATGGTGGGTCGGGTTTCATGATTCCGCTGGTTCTGGCAATTCTGATGTTTGTGCTGATCAGCGCCGTCAGTGATCGCGCCCGCGAAGTCTGGCCCCTGCCCTTTGCGATGCCAATCTGGCTGGCCAATCTGGCCGGTGTTGCGGTGGTTCTGTCCGGGGTGTTTGCGGTGATGTACGTGCTGGCCAGCCAGGCCACACAATTTGCCATGGCCATCCCCAGTTACGAAACCGAACTGGACACCGCCGTCACCCGGATTGCCGCCCTGATCGGCAACAGCACCGCCTATGCCCTGAAGGACATGATCGTCAGTACCGATGTGTCCGTGCTGACCATGACCGCCTTTGGCGGGGCGCGGTCGTTCCTTAGTACCTTTTTGCTGATCTGTCTTTATGTGGCCTTTATGATGTCCGAAAGGACCACAATCGTGCGCAAGGTTCAGTTGACCGCCGGGCATCATCAGCTTGGCCGCGACCTGCCCAGCGTGACACGCCAGATTTCACTAAGCCTGCAACGCTATGTCGGGATCAAAACCTTTATCAGCGTGCTGACGGCCAGCATCAGCTATAGCGTGTTTCGCTATCTGGGGCTGGAATTTGCCGAAACATGGGCCGTGCTGACCTTTGCGCTTAACTTTATTCCGTCGATCGGGTCGGTTGTGGCGGTGCTGTTTCCGGCGGCGGTTTCGCTGGTCCAGTTCGATACCATCACACCGTTCCTGATCATCCTGTTCGGCTGTGGCTCGCTTCAGTTTGCAATCGGCAACTTTCTTGATCCGGCCCTGCTGGGGCGATCACTGAACCTGTCAACGCTGATGGTGATCCTGGCGCTGACCTTCTGGGGCACTGTCTGGGGCCTTATCGGTGCCTTCCTCAGCGTGCCGCTGACCGTTTGCGTGTTGATCGCCCTCAGCCACATTCCGGCCATGCGGCCACTGGCCATCCTGATGTCACAGGACGGAACCCTGTTGACCGACCCGCCTGATGATGATCCGCAGACATAAAGGAAAAGCCTGATGGCCACCGTATCTGAACTGACGGCGGAACTTTTGCTGCTAAAGCAAGAAAAAGAAAGCCGCCAAGCCCCTTTGACAGCACCCTGTGCAACGGCAAAGGAACCGGATGCCACGCCTTCCGATTGCAATGAATGGGACGCCTTGCTGAGCGAGCTTGGGCTGGACAACACCGACCCCGCCGCACTGCTGGAAAGCCTGACCAAAGAACTGGATACCCTGGCGCGTGACAAACCACTGCTGACGACGGGGGCCGCCCTGGGCTTGGGCTTTGTCCTTGGGCGGATGTCGAAATGAAACAAACACAAAGGGGTCGGGTATGAACCGGATCAGCCGCAACATATCAATCATCCTGCGCGCAGAGCGGATAATTGCAAAATACAACATGACCACCCTGCGCAACCAGACCGCAATCATGATGTTTGCCGCCCTTGTGGCGACCATCGGGCTGGTGATGCTGAATATCGCCGGGTTCTATTGGCTGAAAACCATCTGGTCCCCACCGGTGGCGGCGTTCTGCGTGGCGCTGGTAAATCTGGTGCTGGCGGCCCTGCTGTTATCGATTGCCACGCGCCAGGGCGATGATTCACATCTGGACCCGGCCACCGAAGTCCGGGATCTGGCCATCGAGGATCTGGAGGCCGAGATGCAGGCAATGGTCGCAGAGGTGCAGGATGTGGCCATTAACGTGCGGCGCATGGCCCGCGACCCGCTGGGCGCAGCCCTGCCCGCGCTGGCCGTGCCCGTGACCAGCGCCCTGGTAAAAGCGCTGCGCAAAGGCAAAACTGACGTGAAATGATAAGATATGAACGCTTAAATCGGCTTTAATCCGGCCTTGGGTCTCCGCAATTAAACTGCGTATCCAATATGATTCTGAGCGTCAAAATAATTCTTTTTTGATCATAACGCGTAGTAATGAGGAATTTTTATGCGATTACTAACCAAAGCGACCGGCCTGATATCAGGCGCGATTGCCGCAACTGTAATAAGTGCGACAGCCGTGTTTTCAGCCGGCGACAAACCAAACATTCTGGTGATCTGGGGCGATGATATCGGCCAGTCCAACATCTCGGCCTATACCATGGGCATGATGGGTTACCGCACGCCCAACATAGACCGGGTCGCCAATGAGGGCATGATTTTCACCGACTATTATGCCGAACAGTCCTGCACTGCTGGCCGCTCGTCCTTTATCATGGGCCAGTCTGTGTTCCGCACTGGCCTGTCCAAGGTTGGCCTGCCGGGTGCCCCCCAAGGCATGAATATCGCGGATCCGACCATTGCCGGCCTGCTCAAGGCCGAAGGCTATGCAACCGGCCAGTTCGGCAAGAACCACCTGGGTGACCGGGATGAGATGCTGCCGTCAAACCACGGTTTTGACGAATTTTTTGGCAACCTTTATCACCTGAATGCCGAAGAAGAGCCCGAGAACGAAGATTACCCGGCCTCTGCGGAATTCCGCAAGCGGTTCGGCCCGCGCGGGGTGATCAAATCCAGCGCCGATGGCACTATTGAGGACACCGGCCCGCTGACCAAAAAGCGGATGGAAACGGTTGATGACGAAACCTCTGCGGCGGCCATCGACTTTATCAGGCGTCAGACAGAGGCCGGCGTGCCCTGGTTTGTCTGGTGGTCGGGGACACGGATGCATTTCCGCACCCACGTAAAGGACGAAATGCGCACCAAGGCGGACGAACTGGCAGGACGGCACCTGGATGAATATCAGGCCGGCATGATCGAACACGACATGCACATCGGTCTGTTTCTTGACGTGCTGGACGAACTGGGCATCGCCGACAACACCATCGTGCATTATTCCACCGACAACGGCCCGCATATGAACAGCTGGCCCGATGCGGCAATGACACCGTTCAGGGGTGAAAAGAACACCAACTGGGAAGGTGGCTGGCGTGTGCCGGCGATGGTACGCTGGCCGGGCAAAATCGCAGCGGGCAGCGTGTCCAACGAGATCATGCACCACATGGACTGGTTGCCGACTTTTCTGGCCGTCGCGGGTGAACCCGAGATCAAGGAAAAGCTGATGGAAGGTGGCGTTCAGGCGATCGGGCGTGAATACAAGGTCCATCTGGACGGGTATAACACCCTGCCCTATCTGCTGGGTGAAACCGACGAAACACCCCGCCACGAGGTCTTTTATTTCTCGGATGATGGTGATCTGACCGCCCTGCGCTATGACGACTGGAAAGTGATTTTCCTTGAGCATCGTTTCCCGCAGACATTGCGCGCCTGGGCCGAGCCGTGGACCGAACTGCGTATTCCGCTGTTGTTCAACCTGCGTCGCGACCCTTACGAGCGGGCCAATATCACCTCAAACACCTATTGGGACTGGTATCTGGACCGGGTCTATCTGTTGTTGCCAGCAGGCGAATATGTCGGTAAATTCCTGGCCACGTTTGAAGAATTCCCGCCACGCCAGAAACCCGGCAGCTTCACCATCGGTGACGCCAAGGAAAAGATCTATGCCCAGATCGGGTCAAAATAGGCTGGTCGGATAAAACCAAACTGACATAGCCTTGCAACCTCTGGCCCGCCGCGTTTGTGGCGGGCCTTTTTTTGCGGGCAAATAACAGGGGTATCGGGTGGCGTTCGACACGCACCACGTATGAAGGGGTGATATTTATGGGTCGTCACGCGGCAGACGGTTCATCAGTGACACCAGATAGGCCGTGGAAATGCCAAACCCCAACAGACCTGTGGTGGCGGCGAACCCGGCAAATATGCGCACGCCGGGTGCCAGGGTAATGTCGCCATATCCCAGCGCCGTATAGGTCACCAAGGAAAAGTATACGGATGAATTCCAGTCAGGCAGGACATCCGACAACACATAGACCACCGCCCAGATCCAAACCTGCGCCGTGTGTGACGAGACGATGAAAACCAGCGCCAGTGCAAATATGGCCATCACCTGTACCGCACGTTTTTTGCGCAACAAACGCGGCTGGGCGCGCCGCAGGGCGGCCTCGGACATGGCAAGAAAGACGATTTGAAGCATCAGACATATCCCCAGATAAAGGCTGCCCCACAGGATTTGCTGGAATATGGTCATTTGTTCGTGGCCCGCACATTTGAGAGTTGCCCGCCCAACACCGGGCAGGATACTGTGCGCATGAATAATCGGAGACGCACCAATGAACAACCTCACGCACGGATTTCGCAGCATACGCAGACTTGGCCGCAGATTCGACCGCAGATTCGGCTGTTCGGGTTTCCTTATGGTACTGGCGCTGGCATTTTCCGGCCCTGTGCAGGCCGGGGACAAACAGGTCGAACCGCCAAAACCCCGCCCCGCCAAGGTGATAACGGTCCAGGCACAAAGTTCCAGCCTTGCGCGCCAATACCCCGCCATCGTCTATCCCAGCCAAGAGGCCGAACTGTCATTCCGGGTATCCGGTCAGGTAACCGCGCTGCCCATACGCGCCGCCACCCGGTTGGCCCAAGGCGATGTGATCGCCAAACTGGACACACGCGACTTTGAAACCGCGATTGCCCGACTGGAAAGCCAGCGCGATCAGGCGCAGGCGCAGCTTGATGCGTTGATAAAGGGCGCACGCAAAGAGGAAATCGTCGCACTACAGGCTGCGGTTTACGCCGCACAAGCCAAGGTCGATCAGGCCAGCGAACAGGTCGAGCGAACACGAGAGTTGTTTAACAAGGAAATCGTTGCCGAGGCCCAGTTGCAAAAGGACGAAGCCATCCTCAGGGTTACCCAGGCAGAACTGCGCACGACCCAGGAAAACCTGTTGATCGGCCAGTCCGGCGGGCGCGAAGAAGATGTCACCGCCGCCCAGGCGGTTCTGCGCGGGCTTGAAACAGATGTCCAGAACGCCCGCGACAACCTGAATGACG
>DAOUPC010000017.1 GCA_030626365.1 Paracoccaceae bacterium | reverse complement strand
CGCAGGTCGATATCGACTGGTCCACCTATGCCGGAAAGCGCATCCAACTGCCCTGGTACACCCTTAGCGTTCTGGCGCTGGTCAGTGCGGGCCATAAGGTGCTGATGCACGGCACCGAAGGACACACACCGGGGCGGCTTTATACCCGCGAGGTGCTGGAGCGTCTGGGCTTTGCGCCAGCCACCAGCCTGGCCGAGGCCGCCAGCCAGATCCGCGACCGCCGGTTTGCCTATGTGCCACTTGAGGTGCTTAGCCCGATGCTGCGCCACCTGATCGACCTGCGTCCAATTCTGGGCCTGCGATCCCCGGTGCATTCGTTTTCGCGGATGCTGAATCCGTTTGGCGCGCCGGTGATGATGCAGGGCATATTTCACCGTGGGTTCATGGATATCCACGCCGGGGCCGCGCAACTGCTGGATCAGCCCCGCATGGCAGTATTTCGCGGTGAAGGCGGCGAAATTGAACGCCGTCCCAACAAGCCAACCCAGGTCTGGATGACCCACGGCCAGGACAAACCACTGGTCGAAACCTGGCCCGCCCTGACCGAACAGCCGCACCAACCGGCCAACACCGACATGGATGTGGGTGATCTGGTGAAAACCTGGCATGGTGATCTGAAACAGGACTATGCGCTGGCCTCGGTCATTGGCACCATTGCCATCACGTTGCGCACCATGGGCAAGGCCAGTTCAATCGAACAGGGCGAAGCAATGGCCCGCGATATATGGGATGCCCGCGACAAGGGTTTCGTGACGGCGCGCGCATGACCGCCTTTCCCCGCTTCATGATCTCGGCGGCACATAAATCATCCGGCAAAACGGTGGTTTCCACCGGGCTGGCCGGCGCGCTAAGCGCCGCGGGCGACACGGTATCCACCTTCAAGAAAGGCCCCGATTACATCGACCCCATGTGGCTGGGAAGTGCCGCGGGGGGGCCGTGTTTCAATCTGGATTTCAACACGATGGGCCGCGACAGCATCCCCGAATTTTTCACCACGCACGCCCATGGCGATGGCATATCACTGATCGAGGCCAACAAGGGGCTGTTTGACGGTGTGCAGACGGACGGATCAGACAGCAACGCCGAACTTGCCAAATTGCTGAACCTGCCGGTCATACTGGTGATCGACACAATGGGTATGACGCGGGGCATTGCGCCGCTTTTGCAGGGCTATCGGGGTTTTGACCCAAAGGTGACGATCGCCGGGGTCATTCTGAACAAGGTTGGCGGCGCACGCCACGAAGGCAAACTGCGCCAGGCCTTGGAAACCTATACCGATCTGCCCCTTGTCGGCAGTGTCTGGCGCAATTCACAGCTTGAAATCGGGGAACGCCACCTGGGGCTAACCACCCCCGCAGAGTTATCGCAAAGGGACGCGATGATCGCCGATTTCAGCGATGTCATCGCCCGCTCGGTCGATCTGGACACGGTACGCGCCATTGCCCGGTCGGCCCCCGCCATGCCCAAACAGGCCCACCCTGCCCCGCCCCGCCATACCCATCCGGGCCTGCGCATCGGGGTTATCCGGGATGCGGCATTCGGGTTCTATTATCCCGACGACCTGGAGGCATTCAAGGCCGCCGGGGCCGAACTGGTGTTCATCAATGCCCTAAGTGACACGCAGTTGCCGGACATTGACGGGCTGTTCATCGGCGGCGGTTTCCCCGAGGTGCGGATGCGCGAATTATCCGCCAACACCGGATTGCGCGACCAGATCAGAACTGCACTGACGGCGGGTTTGGCATGCTATGCCGAATGTGGCGGGCTGATGTATCTGTGCGAAAGCCTGACCTGGAAAGGTCAGCGCGAACCGATGGTCGGGCTGATCCGTGGCAACGCGGTCATGCATGACCGGCCACAGGGGCGCGGTTATGCCCGCTTTTCCCTGCGCGAAAATCACCCGTGGGGGCCGCAGGGCACACAGGTGCAGGCGCATGAGTTCCATTATGCCAGCATTGAAAACCTGCCCGATAACAGCGAATTCACCTGTGACATCAAACGTGGTTTCGGGGTGGATGGGCGGCATGACGGGCTGCGTGTTGCCAACACGCTGGCCGGGTTCTGCCATTTGCGAAACACAGGGGCCTACCCCTGGGTGGCGCAATTTCTGGACTTTGTTGCCGACTGCAAAACAGCCTGAAACGAAAAAAGCCCGCCGGGTGGCAGGCTTTTTCCAGTGTGATCTGTGGGCGCGTTCAGGTGCGCTTGATCTCAAACTTATAGATATCCCCTTCCGAGGATGAGCTAAGCAATTCGTTGCCTGTCTGGTTGCAGAAGGCCGCGAAATCAGCGGCCGAACCGGGATCAGTTGCGCTAATTTCCAGAATGTCGCCAGCGTTCAGCGTCTTCAGCATCTTCTTTGCCTTGAGGATCGGCAGCGGACAGTTCAGCCCCTCGGCGTTCAGTGTTGCGGTGGCCATGGTTTAGGTTCCTTTCCCGGAAAGACCGGTGTTTCTTGAATATTCAGATAAACAGATTGATGTCGGATTTGAGGGCACCCTCAATATAGGTCGCCGCGCCGCCCAGTTCGATCCCGTCGATCATGTCATCACGCGAGTATTCAAACAGGTCCAGCGTCATCTGACAGGCGATCATGCGCACGTCGCTTTCGACGGCGGCTTCGCGCAGGTCCTCGATGGATGCGACACCCTTTTTCGCCATCAGGTTCTTCATCATCTTGCCGGCCATGCCGCCCACGCCGGGCATTACGGACAACAGGTTGGGCATCGCCATGTGTCCACCCATCATCGGCATTTCCATCGCCGGGTTGCCCAGCGGCGTGAACTTCATGTTCAGCTCTTTTTTCAGAAGCGGCAGACCGTAGAACGTAAAGAACATCGTCACCTCCACATCCATCGCCGCAGCGGTCGTGGCCAGGATGAACGGCGGATACGCCCAGTCCAAAGAGCCCTTGGTTACGATGATCGACATGCTTTTGGCATTGTCCAGATTGTTGGTATCCAGCATTTCATTCTCCCCTTCAGAAACTTGTGCGCGCAGTTCATATTAGCATAACTGAATACAATAAAGCCCCATTGGTCAAGTCACAATGCCTTTAGCCGCTCAAAGCACGCTTTGGCCGGTATTTTGGGGTTGGATCAGGGGCCGTTTCGGCCAAGGCAGTATTTTTCTGACGACTAAGCAAGCAGATATGCTAATATGTGATTGTATGCCCGGCAACGACCAGGCACGGAACAGACCAGCAAGGGGCAAAAAAGTGATCGAAATCTGGAAAGAAGCCGTGGTGGAATCGCCGGCGTTTTATATCGGATGGGGCGGATTTCTGATCGGCATCGTGTTCGGATATATCGTCTATAAAACCAATTTCTGCACAATGGGGTCGATCTCGGACATCTTGTCATTTGGCGATTACCGCCGCTTTCGGGCGTGGCTTTTGGCCGGGGCGGTCAGCATTCTTGGCGTCACCCTGATCCGAAGTTTCGAGATCGCAGATATGAGCCAAACCATGTACCTGACCCCCAGTTTCGCCTGGGGGGCCAACATAGCGGGTGGTTTGCTGTTCGGCTTTGGCATGGTGTTTTCGGGTGGATGCATCAGCCGAAATCTGGTGCGGGCGGGCGGGGGTGATATGCGCTCGGTCGTGGTTTTGATAATTGCCGGTATCTTTGGGTACATGACCATCGGCGGAATGCTTGGCCCGTTGCGGGTGGCTATTTTCTCGCCGGTGACGATGGACCTGGCAGAGATGGGAATGGACACACAAAGCCTTGGTGATGTGCTGGCCTTTGTCACGGGTATAAGCGCCGGCATGGCCGCGAATATTGCGGTTATCGCGGTCGCAGGCGCATTGATTATCTATTGCCTGATGGACCGGGATTTCCGGTCCTCGTGGCTGAATATGGCGGCGGGTGTCGGGTTGGGATTGTGCGTGGTGGCGGGTTGGTTCCTGACCGCGCTGGCGTTCGACGATTTTGCCGATGTGCCGGTTCAGCTTATCTCACTGACGTTCGTGCGCCCGACCGGGGATACCCTGGATTATGCCATGCGCTATACCGCGCTGGGTGCGCCGGGGTTTGGTATCGTCACCACGGTGGGCACGTTGCTGGGCGGGTTTGTCGGGGCGCTTACGTCCGGTCGGTTCAACCTGACAACATTCGCCGACAAGTCCGATTCGGTTCGCAACATGTTCGGCGCTGCGCTGATGGGCATCGGCGGGGTTCTGGCGCTGGGTTGTACCGTCGGGCAGGCGATGACCGGCCTTTCGACACTGGCGATCGGGTCGATGCTGACGTTTGTGTTTATCGTGATCGGCGGGATCGCCGGCATGAAGACGATGGAAGCAATGGCCTAAAGGCCAACCACGGGCCGCAAGCACACGCCTGCGGCCCGGTTTTGCTCGTCTTAGTCCTCGTCGCTTTCAGGGAACAGCCGCGTGGCAATCCTCAGGGCGATGTTCTTGTAAATTGTGGCATGTGGTCCGTCCGCCTGGCTGACCACCACCGGCGTGCCCAAGTCCGAGTTTTCACGGATATCCATATGCAGCGGGATGGCCCCCAGGAACGGAACCCCCAGTCGCTTGGCGTCCGCTTCGGCCCCGCCGTGACCAAAGATATCTGATGCCTCGCCGCAATGCGGGCAAACAAAGGTCGACATGTTCTCGATGATGCCAAAGATCGGCACATCGACGTTCTTGAACATCTTCAGCCCCTTGCGCGCGTCGATCAGCGCCAGATCCTGCGGTGTCGATACGATGATCGCGCCCTGCAATGGCACCTGCTGGGCCATGGTCAGCTGTGCATCCCCGGTGCCCGGTGGCATGTCCAGAACCAGCACGTCCAACTCTCCCCAATCGACCTCTCGGGTCATTTGCATCAGGGCGGTTACCACCATCGGCCCGCGCCAGATAACCGGGTTCTCTTCTTGCATCAGGAACCCCATCGACATCACCTTGATGCCATAGCGTTCAATCGGGATGACCCGTTCGTCGCGAATTTCGGGCCGCTCGTTGGTCCCCATGAGGCGCGGCAGCGACGGGCCGTAAATGTCCGCGTCCAGCAGCCCGGTTTTCAGCCCGAGCGAGCGCAGACCCAGCGCCAGATTGACGGCCGTTGTCGATTTTCCGACCCCGCCCTTTCCCGATGCCACGGCGATGATCGTCTTGATGCCGGGAATCGCAGCGCTTTTCGGGCGCATATCCGCACCCGGCGCGTCCAGGGGCCGCTTTTTCAGCTTGGGGGCCTTTGGGCCCGGTTCTGCCGGGCGCTCGGATGTCAGGACCACCAGCAGGGTTTCGATCTCGTTCAGACCGGCCAGCTTTTCCTCGATCAGTTGCTTGACCTGCGCCAGATCGCCAGGGAAATCCGCCGGCACGTTGACCGATACAACGGCCTTGCTGCCCTCGACCGACAGGTCACGTTCGGTGATCAGACCCAATGTCACCAGATCCGACACAAGGCCGGGAACCTTGATGGTCGAAATACGCGCCAGAATAACTTTCTTCATGTCCGCTCCTCAGGGAAAGGTTCTTTCGTTCGATGTAATACAATAGTTTCGATGCGCGCATTATCCAATAGCGTTTTTTGAATATGTTCCATATTGGCCCTGTTTGCCCCCCACCATCACGAGTTTCTTGACGTGGGACGCACAGACATTAGCATACAAATGAAAATACCCGAACCGGGTTCGTTTGGAGGGGCCATGTCCAATAAGCTTGTCATAAGAAACATCGGATTACTGCTGTCTGGCAGGATGGAACAACCAATTCTGGACGGGGATTGCATGATTGCCATTGATGGCAAAATTTCCGAATGGGGTTATGAGAACGATCTTGATATGGAGGGGGCCACAACCGTTGTCGATGCACATGGTGTGACCCTTGCCCCCGGCCTGATCGACAGTCACGTGCATCCGGTTATTGGCGATTACACCCCGCGCCAGCAACAACTGAACTGGATCGATTCGACCCTGCATGGCGGCGTGACAACCCTGATTTCTGCCGGAGAGGTCCATCTGCCGGGGCGCCCCAAGGATGTTGTCGGCCTAAAGGCAATGGCGATTGCGTCCCAACGCTGGTACGAAAATTTTCGCCCCTCGGGCATGAAGGTAATGGCCGGCGCGCCGATCATCGAACAGGGCATGGTCGAACAGGATTTCAAGGATCTGGCCGATGCCGGTGTCAAACTGCTGGGCGAGGTGGGGCTTGGCACGGTCAAGGACGGCAAAACCGCCAAACAGATGGTCGACTGGGCGCGCAAATACGGCATCCAAAGCACGATTCACACGGGCGGGCCATCTATCCCCGGATCGGGCCTGATTGACGCCGATATGGTTCTGGAAACCGGCACGGACGTGATCGGGCATATCAATGGCGGTCATTCCGCGTTGCCGGATGACCAGATCATCTGCCTGTGCGAAAGCTGCACGGCGGGGCTTGAGATTGTGCACAACGGCAACGAACGCGCCGCCCTGCTGACGCTGAACACGGCACGCGAATTAAAACAGATGGACCGGATCATTCTGGGCACCGACGGGCCTGCCGGGTCGGGGGTTCAGCCGCTGGGCATCCTGCGCATGGTGGCGATGCTGTCCAGCCTGGGCGATGTCCCGGCAGAAATTGCGTTCTGCTTTGCCAATGGCAACACGGCACGCCAGCGCGAACTGGACACCGGGTTGATCGAACGGGGCTATGCGGCGGACTTTGTGCTGATGGATCAGGCCCAGCACACGCCGGGTGCCAATATTCTGGAATCGATTCAGTTGGGCAACTTGCCCGGTGTGGGCATGACCATCATCGACGGGGTTGTGACCAGCCAGCGCAGTCGCAACACCCCCCCCGCCACACGATTGCCGGAACTGCTGGCCAACTGATCAATCAGGTCAGTTTCAGGCCAGCTTTCGCAACAACCGGGAAAGGCTGCGCTGTTCGGCGGTGGTCAGTGGTTTCAGCGTCTCGGTGGTGATCGAATGGCCGATCGCCTGCATTCGGGCAACCAGCGCCACGCCCGCAGGGGACAGCGAAATCAGCGTGCGGCGTTTGTCGCTCGGATCAGATTCGGCAACCACAAGGCCCTTCTGACGCAACCGGTCAGCAACACCCTTGATCGTCGCCACATCCATTGCCGCCAGACGCCCCAGCCGGTTTTGCGAACACTTGCCCTGTTCCGAAATGCGAATCAGCGCGGAAAACTGCGTCGGGGTCAGCCCTTCGATGGTCTGCGACTGAAAGATGGTCGCATGGCGCTGACTGGCCAAGCGCAACAAATACCCGATCTGATCGTCAAGACGATAGGCGCTTTCTTTTGTCATATCTGTATCGGCCAATTAAATATCGCCCCTCTGTCCCGGTTCATTTTTCATATACCTAAACATGCAAAATGAACAACACGGGTAATTTCCGGGCCATGTTGCCATACACCGGCTAAATTATCTCTGGTCCGGGGCGGGTTTCCGGTTGATAGTCGCATTCGCCAACCCAAAAACCCAAAGAGGCCCCACGTGACAGATAACCAGACACCGCTGATTTTTGACGGCCACAACGACCTTTTGCTAAGGCTGTCCATGGATGGGGGCCGCAAGGCGGTACCGGGGTTCGTTACCGGCAACAAAGGCCAGATCGACCTGCCCCGGGCAAAAAAGGGCGGCTTTGGCGGCGGCTTTTTTGCAATCTACGTCCCCTCGCCGATGAACCTTGATCAGGCGATGGAGGTGATGAACAGGCCGCAATACGACCTGCCCCTGCCTGACCCGATTTCCTCGCACGAGGCCCTGCCAGTGGCCATGGAACAGGCCGCCCTGCTGATTGATCTGGAACGCACAGGCACCTTGCAGATTTGTTGCAGTACCCACGATATCCGCACCGCCTTTGATCAGGGGCGCATTGCCGCGATCATGCACATTGAGGGGGCCGAGGCGATTGACCCCGATTTTCACGCGCTGGATGTGCTGTACCGTGCTGGGCTTCGCTCGCTTGGGCCCGTCTGGAGCAGGCCCACCATTTTTGCCGAGGGTGTTCCGTTTCGCTTTCCGTCAACCGGCGATATTGGCGGCGGGCTGACCACCAAAGGGGTCGAACTGGTGCAGCGGTGCAATCAGATGAAGGTGATGATTGACCTGTCCCACCTGAACGAAGCCGGGTTTTGGGATGTGGCCAAATACAGTGATGCGCCGCTGGTGGCGACCCATTCCAATGTTCACGCCCTTAGCGCACAGTCACGCAACCTGACCGACCGGCAACTTGACGCGATTGCCGAAAGCGACGGCATGGTCGGGCTGAATTTTGCAACCGCATTCCTGCGCGAGGATGGCCAGATGGTGCCATCCGTTCCGCTGGACACCCTGCTGCGCCATCTGGATCACCTGATCGAAAGGCTGGGCGAGGACCGGGTTGGGTTCGGCTCAGATTTTGACGGGGCGATGGTGCCCGAAGCGATTGGTGATATCGCCGGCCTGATCCCCCTGCGCGAGGCAATGCGCGCACATGGGTATTCAGAGGCACTGATGGTCAAGCTGGCGCATGAAAACTGGTTACGGGTATTGGCCAAAACCTGGGGTGAGACCGAAAACTGATCCCGGCCCGGCTGATCCGTGCTTGGGCCTCAAGGCCGCCGTTGCGAAAATCACATGAATCGGTCATGACATTGGTCGTGCCGCAAGCCCGGAGGAACGCCCAATGCCCCATACCCCCGACGACACGCGCGACCAGTTACTGGACGCCGCACTGGTGCATGTGCCCTTTGATGGCTGGTCTGCGGCCAGCTTTGACGCCGCTGTGGCCGATACCGGGATCGATCCGGGGCTGGCCCGTGCCACCTGTCCACGCGGGGCCGTCGATCTGGCACTGGCGTTCCATGACCGGGGTGATTCGGTAATGCAGGAACGGATTGCCGGGGCCGATCTGGACGATATGCGGTTTCGCGACCGGATCGCGGCAGCGGTGCGATACCGGCTTGAGGCAGCCGAAGACAAGGAACTGGTGCGGCGCGGGATGACATTGTTCGCCCTGCCGCAAAATGCAGCCGACGGAACAAAGGCGATCTGGAATACCTGCGGTCTGATCTGGCAGGCGCTGGGCGACACGTCGCAGGACGTGAACTGGTACACCAAGCGCGCGACATTATCCGGGGTTTATTCGGCCACGGTTCTGTATTGGCTGGGCGATGACAGCCCCGGCCATCAGGCCACATGGGACTTTCTGGACCGGCGCATCGACAATGTGATGCAGATCGAAAAACTGAAGGCGCAGGTGCGCAGCAACCCGGCACTGAAACCGCTTTTGGCCGGGCCGAACTGGTTGTTGGGCCAGATACACGCGCCGAAAGATCCCGGTGGAAATGATCTGCCCGGCTCTGTGCGGCCACGCAACTGACATATCAAACCGACCAACCGGGCGCGTTGCGCCGTTACAGGTATAAGGAAAGTCCGATGACCGAAATGATGCGCGCCATAGAGATTAGCCAGCCCGGCCCGCCGGATGTTCTGAAACTGACCGAACGCCCGGTGCCGGAACCAACGCAGGGGCAGGTTGTGATCAAGGTGGCCTATGCCGGGGTGAACCGACCCGATGCACTGCAACGCGCCGGGGCCTATGCGCCACCACCGGGGGCCAGTGACCTGCCGGGGCTTGAGGCCGCAGGCGAAGTGGTGGCACTGGGTGATGGCGTGCAGGGGGTCAGCATCGGCGATCAGGTCTGTGCCCTGCTGCCCGGTGGCGGATATGCCGAATACGTGGCCACACCGGCCGCCCATTGCCTGCCGGTGCCAACAGGTATGGGACTGAAAGAGGCCGCCTGCCTGCCCGAGAACTTTTTCACGGTCTGGTCAAATGTTTTCACCCGCGGCGGACTTGAACCCGCCGAGCGATTTTTGGTGCATGGCGGGTCCAGCGGCATCGGCACCATTGCCATCCAGTTGGCACATATATTTGGCGCACGGGTGTTCACCACCGCCGGGTCAGATGCCAAATGTCAGGCCTGCCTTGATCTGGGGGCAGAACGGGCAATCAATTATCGTAATGAGGATTTTGTCGAGGTGCTGCGCGCTGAAGGCGGGGCAAACCTGATCCTTGATATGGTTGGTGGCGATTATATCCCACGTAATATCAAGACACTGGCAGATGATGGGCGTCTGGTGCAGATCGCCTTTCTGCAAGGGCCCAAGGTTGAACTGAACTTTGCCCAACTGATGATGCGTCGCCTGTCGATCACCGGCAGCACCCTGCGCCCGCAAAGCGATCTGGCCAAGGCACGCATCGCCGAGGAACTGGCCACCGTTGTCTGGCCCCTGCTGGACGCGGGCCGGATTGCGCCGGTCATGGACAGCAAATTTGACCTGGCCGATGCCGCAGCCGCCCACGCGCGGATGGAAAGTTCCGAACATATCGGAAAAATCGTTCTTGAGGTGGCTGGCGGTTAAGCCTGCTGATTGCCCTTGGCATCGGGGTGTTGGCGTGTAACCTGCGCCCCACCGTGCCCGACCTTAAGTGCCCAACAGGAGATATGACATGAAAATCATCCCCGCCCTGACCATTGCCGCCGCCCTTTGTCTGGGGGCTGTCGGTGCCTCGGCGCAGGCGCTGATCGACAAGGGGTTTGTTGCCGGATGGAACGTCATGGTTGATCCGGCCATGGGGAATGGTTGCCTGATCCAGACCGTTTACGAGGATTATTCAGTCGTTCGCCTTGGCTATGACGCCCAGAACAACCGCGGTTATTTCGTGGTATTCAACAAGGCCTGGGGTGATATCAAAAAGGGTCAGACCTATGACATCACCTTTGATCTGGACGGTCAGAAATTTGATGCCAAAGCGACCGGGTTTATGTTGAACCGGGTGCCGGGGGCGGGGGTGTTCTTTGACGACCGGGCATTTATCCAGGCGATCGCCCAGCGCAAGGTAATGACGGTTTACGGGCAATCCGGTCAAGAGGTCATGGCGATCGACCTTAAGGGATCAGCCAAGGCAATCGAATATGCCCGCAAGTGTCAGGCCAAAACGGGGTCCTGATTAACGCACCTCTGAATAACCCATCTGGTTTGAAAAAATGTCAGCCCCCGCGCGGGTGGGGGCCTGCGCCCCGGCGGCCAAGTTCACCGCCCTGCGAAAAACACATTACAGATCAATTGGATGCACCGTTTCAAAACGCCCAAACGTGGTTGTTCAGAGCGCCCTTAACGCAGCGGCGTAAACAGCGCATCCTTCATCCGGCAGTCACGCACCACATCCCGACCGCAAGGCACCGGGCGCATGTCACGGGACAGGCACAGGCGGGCCTCTTGTATGTGGCCATCCTTGCAGGTGATGGTCAGCATATCCGGCTGCCAATCCGGGTTGGCCTTTAAAAACGCCTGCTCCACCACCGATGCGGGCAACTTTACGGTGCGGTCCAGTTTGCGAAACACGGGCGGGCGCACCACGGTGTCATAGGCCCGCCGGGACAGGGCGAAATAGTCGGCCGCCGACAGGCCCGAACACACCCCGTGCTTTTTCCACTGGTGCCACGCCAACCCCGGCGTGCCCATGATATCTGCCATGTCACCCGTCATGGCGCGTGACGGCGGGCGTTCGGATGTCTGGCAATAGGACGGAAACCCCCGGTGATACTGTGGCCACAGCCCGTGCAGTACCCATCCGTGATCGTGGCGTGGCGCGCATTGGTCCGACCCTTGCGCATCACCGCGCACCGCGCACCAGTTTGGCGACCAGCTGAGCGACAGAACGTAATAGTCGAACACCCCCGCTTTTTCGTCCCCCGCCCAGACGGGAAAGGCAGTCAGAATCCAGATCAGTAGCCAGCGCATTCGCCTCTTTCCTTATCTTATTTGCCCCACTATATATGCGCCAAGTTCCCCGACAACGGAAACCCGCCCTGAGAGCCAGGGTCGCCTGGCAAAGCCAGGCATCAGGAAAGGTTTGTTCGGGCAAGGTTTGTGCAAGGAGATAAGCATATGGCAAAACCGATCATGGCCAAGGCAACCGCCGTATGGCTGGTGGATAACACAACCATCAGCTTTAAACAGATTGCCGATTTCGTTGGCATGCACGAGTTGGAAGTGCAGGGCATCGCCGATGGCGACGTGGCAACCGGGGTCAAAGGGTTCGATCCGATCACCAACAACCAGCTGACGCAGGAAGATATCGATGCGGCCCAGGCCAACCCGACGCACCAGCTGGCGCTGAAATTCTATGCCGCCGCCCAGGGCGAAGAAAAACGCCGCGGCCCGCGTTATACTCCGCTGTCCAAGCGTCAGGATCGCCCTGCGTCGATCCTGTGGCTGGTCAAGTTCCACCCGGAACTAAGCGACGGCCAGATTTCCAAGCTGGTCGGCACCACCAAACCGACAATCCAGGCAATTCGCGAGCGCACGCACTGGAACATTTCGAACATTCAGCCGATTGACCCGGTTGCGCTGGGCCTGTGCAAACAGTCCGAACTGGACGCAATCGTCCAGAAGGTTGCCGCCAAGAAGGCCGCTGAAGGCGGAATCATGAGCGACGATGAGCGTCGCAAGCTGGTCAGCACAGAACAGTCCCTTGGCATGGCCGCCGAGCCAAAAGTCCCGACCGCGATCGAAGGGCTTGAGACATTCACCCTTGGCACCGTCGATAAGGATGAGGATGACGACATCGGTGACATCCACGACGCCGAAAGCTTTTTCAAGCTGCCTGCGGATGGGGATGAAGACAAGGATAAGGACGAGGATCAGCCAAGCACCTGAGGCCCAGTTCACGGATCACGGATCACGGATCATTTTGAAACGGCGGCCTTTGGGGCCGCCGTTTTTGTTTGCAGCCCGGTCAGATATCTTTACGGGCGTTCAGGGCGGCGGTGATTGTACCGTCATCAAGGTAATCCAGTTCGCCGCCGATGGGCACGCCCTGGGCAAGCGTGGTCAGGCGCACCTGCCCGCCCAGTTGGTCCGCAATGTAATGCGCGGTGGTCTGCCCGTCGATGGTGGCGTTCAGCGCCAGAATGACCTCGGTGATGTTTTCGCTGGTGACCCGGTCGACCAGTTTCGGGATACGCAAATCCTGCGGCCCGATTGCGTCCAGTGCCGACAGGGTCCCACCCAGCACGTGATAGCGGCCCTTGAACACGCCGGCGCGTTCCATCGCCCACAGATCGGCCACGCCCTCGACCACGCATAATTCGCCCGTGGCGCGTTTTTCGCTTTCGCAGATATCGCAGATATCCGTCGTCCCCACGTTGCCGCAATTCAGGCATTCGCGCGCGGTTTCGGCCACCACCTGCATCACATCGGCCAGCGGGGTCAGCAACAGCGCACGTTTGCGGATCAGGTGCAGCACCGCGCGGCGCGCCGACCGGGGGCCAAGCCCGGGCAGCTTGGCCATCAGCTCAATCAGGTTATCGATGTCGCGGGTGCTGTTCAAAACGGAAGTTTCATATCCTTGGGCAGGCCCATACCTTCGGTCAGCCGACCCATTTCCTGTTGCGCACGTTCGGTGGCTTTGGCCTGGGCATCCTTGATGGCGGCAAGGATCAGATCCTCGACCACTTCTTTGTCGTCACTGTTGAAGATCGACGGATCGATATCCAGCGATTTGAGTTCGCCTTTGGCGGTGCAGGTGGCCTTGACCAGACCGGCCCCGGATTCACCGGTAACGATGACGTTGTGCATGTCTTCCTGCATCTGCGCCATCTTGGTCTGCATTTCCTGCGCGGCTTTCATCATCTTGGCCATATCGCCAATGCCGCCTAGTCCTTTGAGCATGGGGTGTTCTCCTTAGAAATCGGTTTGGGCAATGTGATACGCGCCGGACGGGTAGGTCACAAGGGGGGCTGGCCCCGCGGTTTGTCGGTGGCCGGTTTGCAGGGGAAAATCACCCGTCTTCGAACGGATCCCATTCATCTTCGACTTCGGGCAGGGCCTCTGACACGGCATTTGCCGCGATGGCTTCGGGGGTGCGTATCTCGGTAATCGTCGCCTTGGGAAACCGGGCCAGAACGGCCTGAACCATCGGGTGTGCGGAGGCCTGCGCCTTCAGGGAATTTTCGGCGGCATCCCTGATGTCCGCAATGGTTGGTGCCCCCCCTTGCGAAACAATGCTGATCGCCCATCTGTTTCCGGTCCAGGCCTGCAACCGCGCCCCAAGACGCTGGGCCAGATCCTTTGGTGCAGAATCGCCGGGGGCAAATTCGATCCGGCCGGGTTGATAGCTTACCAGATGCACCCCGGATTCCACCTCGACCAAAAGTTTCACATCCCGGTTGGTGCGGATCAGTTCGACCACATGTTCAAAACTGGGAAACCGGGCCAGGCTGGCGTCCACCGCCTGTGCCAGCGCCGCAGTTGGTGCGCCACCGCCACTGACACCGCCGCGCGGGGCCGCAACCGCCGACCCGCTTTGTTGGCCAGAATTACCCGTGTCGCCAGTGTTGCCCGCACCCTGCTGTACCGGCCTTCCGCCACCTCCACCGCCGGCAGGCGGCGGGGGCGTGTTCTGCAACTTGCGCACCAGTTCTTCGGGGCTGGGCAGGTCGGCCACATGGGTCAGGCGGATCATCGCCATTTCTGCGGCCATCATTGCGTTGGGTGCTGCCGACACCTCTTCCAGCGCCTTTAACAGCATTTGCCACATCCGGGTCAGAACCCGCATCGGCAAAGCCTCGGCCATTGCTGTGCCACGGGCCCGTTCATCCGGCGAAATGGTCGGGTCATCGGCGGCATCCGGGGTGATCTGCACGACCGAAACCCAATGGGTGATCTCGGCCAGATCACGCAGAACCGCCAGCGGATCGGCCCCGGCGGCATATTGCGCACCCAGTTCGTTCAGCGCGCCCCCTGCGTCACCACGCAAGATCATGTCCATCAGGTCCAGCACCCGGCCCCGGTCGGCCAGCCCCAGCATGGCGCGCACCTGTTCTGCCGTGGTTTCACCCGCCCCGTGGCTGATCGCCTGATCCAGCAGCGATGTGGCATCACGCGCCGAACCTTCGGCGGCGCGCACAATCAGCGCCAGCGCATCTTCGGCGATCTGTGCCTGTTCGGTCCCGGCGATTTTGCGCAGCAGGCCCAGCATGTCCTCGGGTTCGATCCGGCGCAGGTCAAACCGCTGGCACCGCGACAGCACCGTTACCGGCACTTTGCGAATCTCGGTGGTGGCAAAGATGAACTTTACATGTTCGGGGGGTTCTTCCAGCGTTTTCAGCAGCGCGTTAAAGGCACTGGTCGACAGCATATGTACTTCGTCGATAATATAGATTTTATAGCGTGCGCTGGCGGCCCTATATCGCACGGAATCGATGATTTCACGGATATCGCCCACGCCGGTACGGCTGGCGGCGTCCATCTCCATTACGTCGACGTGACGCCCTTGCATGATTGCCGTGCAGTGTTCGCACTGCCCGCACGGTTCCGTGGTGGGCGTGCCGGTGCCATCCGGCCCGATACAGTTCATCCCCTTGGCAATGATCCGCGCGGTGGTGGTTTTGCCGGTGCCGCGAATGCCGGTCATGATAAAGGCCTGGGCAATCCGGTCTGCCGCAAAGGCGTTTCGCAGGGTGCGCACCATGGCATCCTGTCCGACCAGGTCGGCAAAGGTTTCGGGCCGGTATTTACGGGCCAGCACCTGATAGGTGGCTTTGGAGGTGTTATCGGTCATGTGTGTTCTGCCGGATTCTTGTGTTCCACGACAGCGTAAAGCGCAGGGTAAGGCGCGTCCAGCGTGATAGTCGGGGAAGGCAGGGGCTGTTGGCGTATTTTCGGTGAAAACGCGTCTGCCACTTCGTCGGGCAAATTTGCGGGCAAACCGCTTTGCGATTTACGCCGTAAAGTGAGAGGCTGGACATCGACCCAAGCGGGGCTCGTTGTGGCTGCTTCCTTCCGGATCTGACCAGGTTGGCGAGGCGCTCGCCCGCGCCAACCTCTCAGGCACGGATATAGGGAGGCCCGCCGCGATTGGCAAGCGAGATCACAGGGCCGAGTACAGGGCCAGTTACAGGATCAATTACAGCGCCAGCGTAAGGTGCATGAACCCATCTGCACCGGGGCCGCTGACCTGAACATCGCGATCCGACAACTCGTCCAGATAGGCGGTGGCACCGGGCCCGGTCTGCACGCAGACGCTGGTGCCCGGCATTGGCTTGAAACGCCAGGCCGGCAGGGCATCCGCCAGCCGGTCCTGCGCCGGGGCAGAAGACAGGTAATCACATATGATGTCACGGATTGCCATTGGCGGGATCGCCACCGGTATGGCCCCCTTAAGGGCCGCGAAATTGCCGCCGCCACTTGCCCGGTAGGAATTGAGCGCAACAACAAAGCGCTGTTCCGGCAGCACCGGCACACCATCATGGCGAACATCGATAATGCGTGGTTCAGCGGCGTTTGTCGCGCCCCCACCGGGGTGGAACCGGGGCGGGGCCGCCAGATTGATCTGCCAGGTCAGCCCATGCAGGACATCAAAGTCATGCCCCGGAACCGCCGGGTCGATCAATGGTGCGTTGATGCTGCCGGGGGCGATTTGGCGAAACAGGATCGCCGACATTTCCAACCAGTCCAGCACCTGCCGGCCCGTCACGATCACCGCCCTCAGTTCGTTGGGGAACACATGCAGATCGGCAACATTGCGCAACGAAACCTTGCCCGCAGGGACATCCGTATACGCAAGCGGCCCCGCCCGGCCCCCGAATTTGCAAGGAGACATGGCCGAAAGTACCGCCAGCCCCCCCGCCTGTGTTCCGGCCTGTGTTCCGTCCTGTGTTCCCGCCAGCGCCCCGGCCAGCAACGGGCGCAGCGCCGCCGCCTGCGCCGCCGCCGCAACAGCCATGGCACGATCCGGGCCCAGAAACGAAAAATAGCTGTGCAAGGCGTGGTTTGTATGGCCGACCGGGCGCAACATAAGCGACCGGGTTGCCCTGTGGGCGGGGGCCAGAAGGGCGGACAATGCCCGGTCCTCGTCCGTGGTCGGGACAAGGGCACCACTGGCATCCCGGACCGAGACCGGACGCAAGGCGCAGTCAAATCCGCTAACGCCCCAGCGCCCCTCGTGGTTGGTTTCAATCTTCAGGTCAATCACCCCCAGATGCGATCCGGCAGACCCGGGCATCACAACCGGTT
>DAOUPC010000031.1 GCA_030626365.1 Paracoccaceae bacterium | reverse complement strand
GGAAACGGGCCTGAACCTGTGACTGGGGCAGGCCCCTGGCCGCGCGGTCGGCCAGGTCGCCATCCCGCTTTACCAGCCATGCGGCCAGCGCATCGCGGGCCGGGGGGGACAGGGGCACCATGCGTTCCTTGTCGCCCTTGCCACGGATCAACAGCATCCGGGGATCACCGCGCGCCGCCGCCACCGGCAGTGAAACCAATTCGCTGACCCGCATGCCGGTGGCGTAAAGCAGCTCCATCAGGCAGGTGTTGCGCACCCGGTTCCGTCCGGTGTCGCGTGCAGCACCCAACAGCCGGTCAACCTCGGGCACATCCAGTGTCTTGGGCAGGCGTTTGTCGCGCCCCGGCCCGGTGATCTGTATTGCCGGATTGTCCGCCCTCCAGCCTTCGTCAAAGGCAAAGCGGTAAATCTGTTTGATCGCCGAAAGCCGGCGCGCGCGGGTTGCTTTGGCCAAACCCTGCGCATCGCAATAAATCAGATAGGCCTCGACCTCGGTGCGGGTGGCATCGGCCAGTCCGGGGCCGTTCTGGCGGGTCAGCCAGTTGGTGAAATCACCCAGATCGCGGCCATAGGCCAGCAATGTGTTGGTGGCGGCCCCCAGTTCGGCCGCCTGTGCCTCAAGAAAGGTGGAAATCCAGCGGTCGGGGCTTTGTGGCGCGTCCATCATCAGATCCGTTCAAGCAGCATCAGTTGCAGGGCCGCGCGCCGGGCGGTGTCCTCAAGGTTCACGGCGCGGAATGTGGCAAGGGCCGCGGCCAGATCGGATGGATTGCCCTGTGCGCCGGTTTCCAGCAGGATCATGGCGCGCAGGATTGCCTCGCCCAACTGGCCGGATTGCAACAGGGCGCGGATATCTTGTGGCGGGCGGGCGGTGGCGTTAAACCCGTCGATAATGGCCTGTGCGGTGGCGTTGGGGGCCAGAATGTCACTCGGATTGCCCCCCGGATTACCCAAGGCAAGGGCCGCCAGAAAACGGCTTAGCGGGGTTTCGTCCGGTGGGTTCTGCGCCGGGGTTTCATAATCTTGTGACAATAACCCGATCTGCCACACCAGTTTCAGGGCGCCCGGGTCATCCAGCGTCTGCGCCGCCAGCCGGACGGCAAACAAGCTGGCAAATGGCACCTCAAGGTGCGCCGCGCGCATTGCGGCCCATACGCCGGGCAGGGTTTTGGTTACGGCATCCGCGCTGCCGGTGCCAAGCGCGGTTTCAAACCGCTGCAATGCCGCGACTCGGTCCCAGATACCGCCCGATGCGGCCGGCAGCCGTTCGGTGTACAGCCCCAGCAGGTGGTTCGGGCCAAGCGCGCCAATCCGCGTCAGCCGCTCGGCTGCCTCAAGCTGGGCCTTCCAGCCGGCCACATCGCGCAGATCAGCGGTGGCAAAGGCGCGTGGCAGCGATGCGGTTGGCAGGCGCTCTCCTATGGTTTCGAACAGCCGAAAGGTCAGCGGATCGGGCGCGTCAGGCACGGGCAGGGGCGGGGCCCCCTCAAAGATGCCCGGGCTGAGGAACCGATCAAGCAGCGCCAGTTGCGCGGCGGGCAAAAGCGCCAGCGCATGTACCGTTTCAAGCGTCAGCGCGGCGGTCTGCCAGTCGCCCCTGCGGGCACTGCAAAAGATATGTGCCGCGTAATCGGGGGCCAGATGCGGGGCCTGTGCCAGCGCCGTACAGGCGCGGTCCTCGTCCCCGGTCAGCAACGTGGCGTCGAACCAGCGCGCAAACCGTGCGGCGTTTCGGGTTGGTCCGGCCTGTTGGATCAGCGCCTGCGCCGGGTCGGTCGCGCCCAGCTGCATCAGCCGGTCAATGCGTGCCAGCAACAGGGTTTCGCCCGCGTTTTGACCGGCAGGCGGCAGGGCCTCGGACAACAGCAGCGTATACAGAAGGCGCTGCATGGCGGGGCTGTTGGTGACTGCGACATCATTGATCAGCTTGGCCAGAACGGCAGGGTCACTGCCGCTCCACAGGTCCAGCGGCAGGCCGGTGACATTGCCCGGCACCAGCCCGACCGGAACGGCCAGCGTGCCAAGCGGGCTGACGTTGATGGATGGATGCAGGCCGGTATCGGTTACCGGCGGTTCCAGCAAAACCGGGCTGGTGAACCCGTCGGGCGGGTTCTGGCCGATCCATTCGATCACCGAAAGCGGCGCTTGCGCGATGGCCGCCACCGGCACAAGCGCGATGGGTGCAAAAAGGGCGAAAAGGCGGGCCCTAATTCGCATCCAGCACCACCGGCAGGGTAATCTCGCTTTGTGCAGGCGAAAAATCCACCCCGAACCACGGCCCCAGATAGGCATAGGAAATCAGCCCCAAAGCGGCGATAATAATAAGATATATCAAGTATTTAATGAGTCTGCCCATGTGCGGTTCGGTGCCTCGTCTTTTCTGGTTTTGCAACAAGTTATATATGGCCTTTTTCGCAAGATCACGTCATTCAACTAAGAATGAGCGGAATTGAGCAGAATACAGCGCCATCAGCGCCACATCCCCCCCCCCGGCCGGTTGCTGAAAACCGTGGTGATGGTGGGCATGATGGGGGCTGGCAAGACGGCCGTGGGGCGCGCCATGGCGGCGCGTCTGGACGTGCCGTTTCTGGATAGCGACGCCGAGATCGAGACGGCCGCCAACATGACAATCCCCGAGATTTTCACCCGCGACGGTGAACCGTTCTTTCGCGACAAGGAATCCAAGGTGATCCGCCGTCTTCTGACAGAAGAGTGCGGGATTTTGTCAACCGGGGGCGGGGCGTTTCTGGCCGCTGGAAACCGTAAGATGATCACGCGGCGGGGGGTGTCGGTGTGGCTTCGGGGCGATCTTGATGTGTTGTGGAACCGGGTCAAACACAAGGATACGCGGCCCTTGCTGCGCACGGATGATCCGCGCGCAACGCTGGGTGCGCTTTGCCATGCGCGTGAACCGTTTTACCAAGAGGCCGACCTGACGGTGGTTTCGGATGGGGATGCCTCGATCGAACAGATGGTGGACCGGGTGTTGCTGGCACTGGCCACGCGCCCGGATGTTTTGGCACAGGATTAATGGGTTCAGACCCTGGGGATTATGACGATGCAACAGAGTGTTCATGTGCCTTTGGGCGCGCGCGCCTATGACGTGCAGATCGGGCCGGGCCTTTGGCCGCTGCCGGGGCCTGGATTGCCCCGTTGCTTTCGCGTCCGCAGGTGGTTGTTATTACAGATGAAAATGTGGCGGCCCTGCATCTGGATGCCTTGCGGGACGGGCTGGCAAGCGCCGGCATCACCATGACGTCCCTGGCGCTGCCTGCGGGCGAGGCAACCAAGGGCTGGCCGCAATTTGAACGGGCGCTGGACTGGCTGCTGGATCAGCAGGTTGAACGCAACGATGTGGTGATTGCCTTTGGTGGCGGGGTGATTGGCGATCTGGCGGGGTTTGGCGCGGCCGTGTTGCGGCGCGGGGTGCGGTTTGTGCAGATCCCGACCTCGTTACTGGCGCAGGTGGACAGTTCGGTTGGCGGCAAGACCGGGATCAACGCGCGTCAGGGCAAGAACCTGATCGGCGCGTTTCACCAGCCATCGCTGGTGCTGGCCGACACGGATATTCTGGGCACGCTGACGACGCGGGATTTTCTGGCCGGTTATGGCGAGGTGGTTAAATACGGGTTGCTGGGCGACCACGCCTTTTTTGAATGGCTTGAGGTGAACGGGCCATTGCTGGCGGCGGGGGATATGGCCGCACGGGTCGCGGCGGTGACCCGCTCGGTTCAGATGAAGGCCGATATTGTGGCGCGTGATGAAACCGAACAGGGTGACCGGGCGCTGCTTAATCTGGGCCACACGTTTTGTCATGCGCTTGAGGCGGCGACCGGGTATTCGGACCGGTTGTTGCATGGCGAAGGGGTGGCGATCGGTTGTGCGCTGGCGTTTGAATTGTCGGCCCGGATGGGGCTGTGTGCGCAGGAAGACCCCAGCCGGGTGCGTGCGCATCTGCGGGCCATGGGGCAAAAGACCGATCTGGGCGATATTGCCGGTGATCTGCCGGATGCCGGGGTATTGCTTGACCTGATGGCGCAGGACAAAAAGGTGGTTGACGGGCGGCTGAATTTTATTCTGGTGCGCGGCATTGGCAAGGCTTTTGTGACCTCGGATGTGCCGCGTGATCTGGTTCATTCAGTACTTGAGGATGCGCTTTCAAGCTGTTGACATGGTTTGTTTTTACGGTCTTCTAAAATGGAAAAGGCCCACCCCGTTTGTTGCGGGGAAGGCCGTGATGGTTTGATGCTTGGTTGGTCTAGAACGGAATTTCGTCGTCTTGAATTCCGCCTGCCGGGCCGCTGTTGCCACCACCCTGACCGCCGCCCTGGCCACCGCCATAGTTTCCACCACCACCGCCGCCGCCGTCCTGACCGCCGCCGTAACCGCCGTCCTGACCACCGCCATAACCGCCGTCCTGACCGCCACCGCCCTGACCACCGCCCTGACCGCCACCTTCGCCACGGCCATCCAGCATCACCAGCGTTGCATCAAAGCCCTGCAAGGCGATTTCGGTGGAATGACGGTCCTGCCCGTTCTGGTCCTGCCATTTGCGGGTTTGCAGCTTACCTTCGATATAAACCTTGGAACCTTTGCGCAAATACTGCTCTGCCACCCGCACCAGACCTTCGCTAAAGATCGCCACAGAATGCCATTCGGTCTTTTCGCGCCGCTCGCCGGTGTTGCGGTCTTTCCATGTTTCGGACGTGGCAATGCGCAGGTTGCACACCTTGCCGCCGTTCTGGAATGTGCGCACCTCTGGGTCGCGCCCCAGATTGCCGATAAGAATGACTTTGTTGACTGAACCGGCCATGATGCCCCCTGCGGTTGACGTAATATTGTGCTGACGAATCTAGTGATCCGCGCCGTGCCAACCTATACGTCCCGCGCAGAGGTTGAAACATGATTAACGGCGGGTAATTGCCGGTTCCTGGTGCCATCATGCTGGAAACTGGTTATCAAATCCCTTACTCTGCGCCAGGGAATAGGGGCAGGATCAAAGATCGATGGGTAAGCGGGCGTTTTTCAGCATATTGATCGTGGGTGCGTCGTTGGCGATATCGGCGGCAATACCGGCGGGCGCGGCTGATCTGTTTTCAACCCGCAGCCAGAAAAGCCTGTTTGCCGCCCATGCCCGCGTCCTTGATACCCGCGCATCATCGCAATACGCCAATTCGGTCCGCCTGTTGCCCCCTTCGGTGAACACGCCCAGCAAGTGGGGTCCGCTGCCGTATAACGGCAAATATCGCGGTGAATACATGCACATGGCCCGCGAGGCGGCGCAACGGCACAATGTGCCCGAGGACCTGTTTTTGCGCCTGATCCAGCAGGAATCGAACTGGAACCCAAACGCGGAATCCTCCAAGGGCGCGCTGGGTCTGGCCCAGTTGATGCCGGCAACTGCCCGCCGGTTGCGGGTTGATCCGCATGATCCCTATGAAAATCTGGATGGGGGCGCGCGTTACCTGTCGCGCCAGTACAAAAAGTTCAGATCATGGCGTCTGGCGCTGGCCGCCTATAATGCCGGGCCGGATGCGGTAAAGGAACACGGCGGGGTGCCGCCCTATAAAGAAACGCAGAATTACGTGAAAAAGATCTGGGGTAGCTGAGCGATCACAGGTGATGCGCGCGGGCGGCTTTTCCGCCCGGTTCATTCAATCCCCAGTTTGCGCAGCGCGTCGATATAACGGGATTTGACCGCAGGATCAGAATAAGGAGTCATTTTTTCCTCGGTCTCGACGCTAAAGTCCGGGGAAACGGTCAGCAACTCGTCGGCCGACCATCTGGCATCATCCAGTTGCCCAAGTTCCGCATATGTAATGGCCAGCATTTTGTGACCGCCTGAAAAATGCGGATTGCTTTCGGTGACTTGTAAAAACAGGTTGGCGGCGGTTTCGTAATTCCCAAGAAGGTAATGGGACTGGCCTTCGGTCCAGACATAAAAAAATGGTTTCAACGGGTTAAGGCGCGTGGCGCGCTGTATCGATTCAAGCGCCTCTTGCGGATGGCCCCCGTAATTCAGTGAAATCGCCATCGAGGCATAGCCATCGGCATAGTTGGGATCAAGTTCGATAGAACGGCGTGCCGCGGCAATCGATTCCTCGAACTGGCCCGCGTTGCGGTGGGCGACGGTCAGGACGAAATGGATCTGTGCCATATTCGGTTCCAGCGCAATTGCCTGCAACCCAAGTTCCAGACCACGTTTTGCTGCGGCTTTGGGGGTGTCGGTCCAATGCTGTTCTGCCTCTAACGTATATGTCAGTGCAAGATCGGCAATTGCACGGGCAAAATCGGGTTCGATTGCAATGGCACTTTCAAAAAAGGCGCGCGCCTCAAGGTTGGTTTCGGAGGAAAAACGGCGCAGCTTTTCAAGGCCGCGCAGCAGGGCATCATAGGCCGCCGGATCGATCTTGTCAGAATGTGCAAGCCGGGTCTTTTCATCTGTATCAAGGGTGATCTCAAGGGCACTGACGATGCGCTGCACCACGTCATCCTGCAAGGCAAAGACATCCGTCATATCCCGGTCATAGCGTTCGGCCCACAGATGCCCGCCGGTTTTGGTATCAATCAACTGCGCATTGATGCGCACCCGGTCACCGACCCGCCGCACGCTGCCCTCAAGAACATAGCTCACACCCAGTTCCCGCCCGACCTGCTGGACGTTCACGGCCTTGTTTTTGTAGGTGAAAACCGTGTTTCGGGCCAATACGAACAGGCCTGACACCTGGCTTAGATCGGTAATCAGGTCCTCGGTCATGCCATCGCTGAAATATTCCTGCTCGGGGTCGTTGCTTAGGTTGTCGAACGGCAGAACCGCGATTGCGGGCCGGTCCGTGGTCCGGGCGTCCGGCAGGGTCGGGTTCGCCGGGGCAGTGTTTTGGGCCACGCTTGTGTCCGGGGCAGGTTGGCGGGCCCACCAGACCCCGCCACCGGCAATCAGCAACAAAATCACAATCAGCGCCGCAATCAGCCGCCCCTTGGGGCGCGCCGGGGCCACAACCGCCTGACCCGGCAGCAAGACCCGGTAAACCCGCACGGGGTGTGATATATTCTTGACCGTGACGTCACCCAGCGACTGATAGGTGACCGGAATGTTGGTTTTCAGATGATCATAGGCGGTTCCTGAAATGCAGATGCCACCGGGGTCGGCCATTGCCTCAAGCCGGGCGGCAATGTTCACCCCGTCGCCAAAAACATCCCCGCCCTCGTAAAACACATCGCCCAGATTGATGCCGATGCGATAGGTGATGCGCTGGTCCTCGGGCACATCTGCCTCGTTTATTGCCATGTTTTGCTGGACCGCCACGGCGCAGGCCACCGCGCCGACCACACTTGGGAATTCGATCAGGATACCGTCGCCCATCAGTTTGATGATGCGCCCGTCCTGATGTTCGATTGCCGGTTTGATGGTGTCGTCCATCTGCACCTTTTGGCGGGCAATCGTGCGCGCCTCACCCGCCTCCATAAGGCGGCTGTAACCGACGATGTCGGCAGCCAAAATCGCGCGCAGATGTCGCTTCACGGCATCCTCCCTGCGCGAACCTTAACAGACAGCCGACTGAAAATCGACAAAAGCCGGGCAGGGGGCGGAATATAATTGGTTCTGGTCTTTCTCACTCGGCCGCGATCTTGATGACCGGCTCCATCGTGGCCAGTTGATCGGTGCCAAGGTGGCATTTGATCTGGTGCCCCTCGGCCAGGTCCAGAATATCCGGCACGTGGGTTTCGCACAGGTTTCCCGCCACCTGCGATTTCCATCGGCACCTTGTCTGGAACGGGCAACCGGGCGGTGGGTCCATGGCCGACGGAACGTCCCCCTCCAGCACGATATGCTTTTTCTTGACCGATGTGTCGGCAATAGGCACCGCCGACAAAAGCGCCTCGGTATAGGGATGATAGGGCGGGGCAAACACCTGATCGGTACTGCCCAGTTCCACCACATGGCCCAGATACATCACCATCACCCGGTCAGAAAGATAACGCACAATCGACAGGTCGTGACTGATGAACAGCAAGGTGGTCTTTTCCTGGCGCTGAATTTCCATCAACAGGTCGGTAACGGCCGCCTGCACCGACACATCCAGCGCCGAAACCGGTTCATCCGCCACCACGATGCGTGCGCCCCCGGCAAAGGCGCGGGCGATGCCGACGCGCTGTTTCTGCCCACCCGATAACTGGCGCGGCATACGGGTGGCAAAGGCGCGCGGCAGTTTTACCAAATCCAGCAGCTCCAGCATACGCGCCTTTCGGGCGGCCTCGGTTGCGCCCACGCCAAATATCTCCAATGCGCGGATGATCTGGCGGCCAACGCTCATCGATGGATTCAGCGTGTCGAACGGGTTCTGGAACACCATCTGGATTTCGCCCACGGTCCCGGCATCGCGGGCCTCGATCGGCAGCTGTTCGATATTGCGCCCATCCAGCAGGATTTCACCCCCGGTTGCGGTCTCCAGCCCCATCAGAACCTTGGCAAAGGTGGATTTTCCACAACCAGACTCGCCGACAATCGCCAGTGTCTCGCTTTCGCGGGCCTCGAATGTCAGGGATTCGTTGGCCTTGACCACCTTTTTGTCGCCGCCCCCAAACATCGCATTGGCGGCCACCTCATAGTACTTCTTAAGGTTTTTGATCTTCAGAACCACCTCGCCTGCCTTGGCCTTTTCCTTCTTTTCCCCCACCGTGACCGGCGCGCCCCAGTCGATCTCACTGAACTTCACACAGCGTGTGTGGTGGCGCTCGTCCCCCGGCACGACCCCCATCTCCAGATCACCCACATCACAGCGCCCGGCCTCGAAATAATCACAGCGCGGGCCAAAGTTGCACCCCTGCGGGCGTTCATGCGGCAATGGGAAATTGCCGGGAATGGCCACCAGCGGATGTGTGTTCTTGTCCGCCCCCGGCAGCGGGATCGACCGGAACAATGCCTGCGTATAGGGGTGCTGCATCTTGTCGAACACATCCTTGATGGTCCCGCGTTCAACCGCCTCGCCGGAATACATCACGCAAATCCGGTCGCAAGTCTCAAGCACCAGCCCCAGATTGTGACTGATAAACAGCATCGAGGTGCCGTATTTACGCCCCAGATCGCGGACCAGCTCAACAATTGCCGCCTCTACGGTCACATCCAGTGCGGTGGTCGGCTCGTCCAGTATCAACAACGCCGGTTCGCTCATCAGGGCCATGGCAATGACGATACGCTGCTGCTGCCCCCCCGAAAGCTGGTGGGGAAACGAATTGAGAATACGCTTGGGGTCGGGCAATTTGACGTCCGTCACCACCTGCAAGGCGCGCTCGTATGCCTCTTGTCTGGTTATCCCCTGATGGATCATCGGTACTTCCATCAACTGTTTGCCAATCTTCATGGCCGGGTTCAGCGACGCCATCGGCTCCTGATAGATCATCGCAATTTCGGATCCGCGGATACCCCGCAACTCCTCACCGCTCATCGCCCCCAGATCGCGCCCCTTGAACCTGATTGATCCGCCAACAACCGACCCGTTGCGCCCCAGATCCTGCATCACCCCCAGCGCCACGGTGGATTTGCCGCAACCGGACTCTCCCACCAGCCCCACGGCCTCGCCCGGCTGCACGGTGATCGAAAAATCCATTACCGCCGGAATCTCGTGCAATCGTGTGAAAAACGAAATCGACAGCTTGTCAATTTCCAGGATCGGCCCGTCATATCCCTGCTTTGTCATCTCGATCTCCCGCTCAGTATGGCGCGCCACACCCTGCTTTGCTTCTTCTTGTCATAAATACTCCGGGGGTGCGGGGGCTGGCCCCCGGTCCTGTTCCCGACCTTGGCCTTAATCCTTCAAACTTTCCTCACGCAAACCATCCGCCAACAGGTTCAGCCCCAATACCAGCGAGAGCAACGCCAGCGCTGGCGGCAGGGCAGGGTGCAGATAGATCGACAACAGCTTTCGCCCCTCGTTGATCGTGCTGCCCCAGTCCGGGCTTTCCGGCGGCAGGCCCAGACCAAAGAACCCCAATGTCCCCAAAAGGATGGTCGTGTAACCGATCCGCAAACAGAAATCGACAATCAGCGGCCCGCGGGCGTTGGGCAGGATTTCCCACAACATGATGTACCACGCCCCCTCTCCCCGGGTTTGTGCCGCGGCCACATAGTCGCGGGTCTTGATGTCCATCGCCAGCCCGCGCACGATACGGAACACGGTGGGCGAATTCACGAACACCACCGACACGAACACCACCAAAATCCCCCCCGACACATCAAACAGGTCCAAAATCTCGGGCAGCGCCGGAATGGCATAATCCTTGTTCGAAACCAGATAGCCATTGGTCGAAATCAGCGACAGATAAACCCAAAGCATCCCCCCCAGAACCACGATCATCAGCGGCGTGCGAAATTTCGGCTGCGTATGATAACGCGAATTGATCAACACCCCGGCAAACACGACCGGAAAGATGAACAGGACCGCGGCCATGAAATTGGGCACGCCCGTCAGAACGATTTCGGGCGTCACCAGCAGGTAGAACAACAAGATCACCGGAAAGGCCAGTATCAGGTTCGCCATGAAACTGATCCCCGTATCCAGCCGCCCGCCGAAATACCCCGCCGGCAGGCCCAGCGTGATACCCACCATAAAGGCAAACAATGTGGCCAGCGGGGCGATCTGCACCACCACCCAGGCCCCGTCGATCACCCGGGAAAACACATCGCGCGCCAGGTTGTCACCGCCCAGCAGATACCAGGCATATTCGCCCTCTTCGGGCCGGGGCATCGGCGTTCCGGGCACCTTGTTCTTCATGCCCGACACCTGGCTTAATGAATCGTGCGTAACAATCAGGTCAAACTGGCCAAACACCCCGGTGAAAATCCAGAACATCACCAGGGCAAACCCGACCATGCCGATGGGGCTGTCAAACAGCTTGCCGTAAAGACCCAGCCGGCGCTTGAACGCAATGGACACGGCAAACAGGATGATCAGGGCCAGCCACACGGATGTGAACTGATACAGCACCCGAGCAATGATTTCGAACGTTCCAAGAGGTTCCATAATTCCGTCTCCTCCCCTTATGTGATGCGAATGCGCGGGTTCAGATAGACATATCCGATATCCGATATCAGTTGCGTTGCCAGAACCACCATGACCGACACGACCGACACCCCCAGCAGCAGTTCAATGTCATTGTTGCCCGCCGCCTGCACCATCGCCCAGCCAAAGCCTTTATAGTTGAACAGGGTTTCGACAATCACCACCCCGTTCAGCAGCCACGGGATTTGCAGCATGATAACGGTGAACGGTGCAATCAGCGCGTTACGCAGGGCGTGTTTCATGACGATGTTGCTGAATTTGACGCCCTTCAGGCGCGCGGTGCGGATATATTGCGCGGTCATCACCTCGGCCATGCTGGCGCGGGTCATGCGGGCAATATACCCCATGCCATAAAGCGCGATGGTCAGAACCGGCAACAAGAAGTTTTCCAGCGTTGGTGCCTCGAACACCCGATACCAGAACCCGACCATCCAGTCGGGCAGCCAGGCAATCCCGTAATCATCCGGCATGTTTTTGGCGGCCTGCGTTGCCGTGCCCTTGAACCACTTGAGCCCCACCGCAGACGAGGCAAACACCGCAATGAAGATCACGCCTGAAACATATTCCGGCGTCGCCGTGGTGATGATTGAAAAGGTGGACAGGGTGCGGTCGGTCTTGGACCCTTCGTTCATCCCGGCCATCACCCCGACAACCAGCGCCGAAGGCACCATCAACAGCATGACCCAGAACATCAGCGCCCCGGTCCGTCCCAGCCGGGCGGCGATAATGCCCCCCACCTCGTCCTTGAAAACCGTGGACTGGCCCCAGTTGCCCTGAATGATCCCGCAATAGCTGGCCGCCTGTTCGGCCACCTTTGGGCTAACGGTGCCGGTGATACAGCGCCCGGTGACCCCGTCATCGGCGTCAATCACCCAACCGGGCAGCACGCCCAGCCATTGCCCGTATTTGACCGGCAGCGGTTGCAGATAGCCGTTTTTGGTCAGCCAGCTGGTCACGGCCTCGTCCGACATGCGGAAATTGCCCTGGGTCTTGGCCAGCTTTTCCAGGTTCGGGTAAAGATTGGTCAGAAAGAACACGATGAAGGTCAGGCATATTGCCGTCAAAATCATCACTGCCGATCTGCGTAAGATGAACAATCCCATAATGTCCCCTGTCGTCAGGCATTTTCTTGCCAGGCATCTTTTGGGCACATTGGCCGGGTTATGTTATTGGGCACCTTGTGCGCCGGGTGGGTTGCGCCCCGAATACCAAGGGGTAAGGGGCGCAACCGGGTCTTTTCAAATCGGGTCGGGTCAGATCAGGCCTTCCAGCCCCACTGATAATGGTGATGTTCGAACGCGACGTGCGTTTCGGTGCCGACCAGATTTTCGTTCATGTGACGATAAAGTGAGCGCCAGTATGGTTGAACTGTGACACCTTCCTCTTGGATCAGCGCCTCCATCTTGGCCATCACCATGCGCCGCTTGTCGGCATCGGCCAGCGACAGGGCCTCGGTCAGCAATGCGTCGAATTCGGCGTTTTCCCAGCCAAATTCGTTCCATGCCTCGCCTGAACGATAGGCCAGCGCGTGGATTTGCACCGCCAGTGGCCGGTGGTTCCAGTTGGTTGAACTATAGGGGTATTTTGTCCAGTCGTTCCAAAAGGTTGACCCGGGAAGCACGGTGCGCTTTACCTTGAAACCGGCGTCGCGCAACTGGGCCGCCACCGCATCGGTGGTGTCCTTGCGCCAGGCGTCGTCGATCGACATCAGTTCATGTTCGTAATCCATCATCCCGGCCTCTTGCATCAATGCGCGGGCGGCTTCGGGATCAGGCTTTTGCGCCGGAAGTTCGGCGTATTCGGGATGGATCGGTGATACATGGTGGTTTTCGGCCGGTTTACCCCGCCCGGAATACCCCAGTTCAAGGCAGATCGAGTTGTCGACCGCCATTTGCAGGGCCTGACGCACGCGTTTGTCCGCATAGGGCCGCTTGCCGTCCACTTCGGCCAGCTGATTGGGGCGGATCACGATTGTGCTGGCGGTCGCGGCTTCGGATTTGGCAAAGCCCATGGCGTCCAGAACGTCGATGAATTCACCAACCGATTCATGCAGCATGTCCACCTCGTCCGATTCCAGGCCGGCCACCCAGGCCGACGGATCGGTGCCGAAATCGGTATATTCGATCCGGTCAAGATAAGGCCCGCCGTAAACCTCGGTGCCCCACCACGTGTGGTTTTCGTTGCGTACCAGAACACATTTCACGCCGACTTCCAGTTCGGCGATGACAAACGGGCCGGTGCCGACATTGGCCAGGAAATCATCATTCTGATAGCTGGAATGGACAATCGCCGACGGATAGTCCGACATGCCGGCAATCAGTGAAATATCGGGTTTGGGCAGGTTCAGACGCACGGTGTGGCCATCGACCACTTCGATTCCGCCCTCTACGGCCATGTTGGTGTCCGCGTCGATCAGTGTGGCAAAGCGGCCAGCCATGGAATTGCCTTCGAACGCTTTATCACACCAGCCTGCGATGTTGCGGGCAACGTCATCGGCGGTGAAATCATCGCCGTTGTTCCATTTCACGCCCTTGCGTACATTCAGCGTGTAAACGGTTGCGTCTGCGTTTACCTCCCAGCTTTCCAGCAGCATACCGCGGAATGTCCCGTCCGAATTGTACTCGACCAGATATTCCAGCGTGCCGCGGGATTCATTGCCATGCTCGGACCAGTCATAGGTCCGGGGTTCCTTAAGGGCGCGGATGCTCATCTGGACGCGCAGGGTGCCGCCCTGTGCGGCATCTGAACTGGCGCTGACCGGCGAAGACAGGCCGATCAAACCGTAAGC
>DAOUPC010000137.1 GCA_030626365.1 Paracoccaceae bacterium | reverse complement strand
CACTTGCCCGACCTGTCCGTCCAGCCGTTCCACAGCGGACTCGGACGCCGACCACATGGCCCCGAACGTGTCACGCAGCCGCCCGCCCTCGAACGCCGGATCAATGATGCGGCGTTGGCGTTTCCATGTCTCACCATTGCTAAGGAACACCGAATTGCCCAACAGGGGCTGCAAGCCTTCGCTGATGCGGCCTGATTTTGGGAAACTGTCGGGGCGTTCTTTCAGGACGGTCCGCACCAGATCCGGCTGATTTATCAGGAACGAGAGAAAGAAAGGCGTGCGGAATTCGGCCATCCAGGCGCGGTACAACCGGGCGGGTTGGGCCGACAGAATATCCTGGCGGAACAATCGCATATATTGGCGCAACGACACCTTATCGCCGCGTGCCGCTGGTTTGGGCGGCATCATGTGCGGGACACAGAGGTGTATTTCGACACCGCAATATCAATCCGCGACCCCGACGCCGACCGCCCGGCATAGCGCGCGGCCAGGGTTTCAGGGCCCGCCGTAATGCGGAAATAATCATAATCGCCGGGTCGGTCAAAGGCGCAAAGGTACTGAAAATGCAGCCGAAAAAACCGCCAGCGCAACTCGGACCAGCGTTCGGGCGACAGGGTTTGCGTAAAGGCGGCGGAAAATACCAGCGGCCATTTCTTGTCATTGGGGGCCACACCGCTGACCGCCACCGGATCGCACAAGGCAAAGGAACAGCCGTCACCGGGGGCAGATACGTCTATCCAGGTCAGTTCATCGCGGGTGCAAAGATAGCGCAGATCGGTGCGCAACCGCTGTGCGCGTGGCAGGAACGACACCATCGGCACCACCTGCCCCAGGCTAAGAAACCCCAGCGCCGGACCGCCCGTTGGCACCCGCCCGGCGCGGATCAGGTCGGCCAGCACCGACACCCCCACATGCGCCCCCGAAGAATGACCAACCACCAGCACCTCGTCCACGTCCTGGGTCAGGGCGGCGGCGATCAGGTCGCCGAATTCGCGCATCCGCTGTTCCAACTCGGGCGAATTGGCCCCCCTTAAACGTGACGAATAGGCGTAATCATGCATCAGGTAATGGGCGTAAACCTTGCCGTCCCTCGCCCGGAACCAGCGCAGCACCAGCACCAGCACAACCGCCCCCGCCCCCAGCGCGCCCAGCGTGACCAGCCAGTCGAACACCGCGCCGCCAAAGGGGATGAACCCGGCCCCCAACCCGACCAGCCTGACAACCGCCAGCCCCATCAGCACCGCCAGCACCAGTTGCACCAACAACATGCCCACCGGGTAAAGCGCGGCAATCACCGGGCCCTTTCGCAACCGCATCAACCGGCGCAGGGTGACCGACGCGATATAGATCCAGGCCGTGCGGACCAGTTGCGCATAGGTGGCGATAATGGTGTTGGACATGGATGTGCGCACAATATCCGACCAGACCAGAACATCGACATCTGCCTCGACATTGCGCCCCTCAATCAGCGCCTGAACATGCCATCCATAGGGGCCAGAGCCTGATTTTTTGCCTTTTATATCAACAGAGTAATCAGATATATCCGCCTGCAACCCGCTTTCCTTGCGATACAGTTCACGATAGCGGCGCGGATGAATCGGGTCATAACCGGGTATGTAAAACACCCGGCGCCTGCGCACCTGTTTTGATTTGATTGCGGCCATGGCGACCCTCTTGCCCTGGCCCGATCATAACCGGCTATCCCGGCAAGGGTAAGACCCTAGCCCAGCAGCGACAGTGACGGGAATGTTTCCAGCAACCACCAGGAAAATGTCGAAAACGCGCCGGTCAACAGGGCAATTCCCACCACCAGCAACAGCGCCCCCATCACCCGTTCGATGGCTTTCATATGCCGCTTCATCCGGTTCATCAACTTCATCGACCGGGTCAGGAACATCGCCGCCAGCAGGAACGGAATTCCCAACCCTGCCGCATATACCCCCAGCAACAAAGTACCCCGCGCCACCGATGATTCAGAGGCCGCCAGCGACAGGATCGCCCCCAGTTGCGGCCCGATGCAAGGCGTCCAGCCAAACGCAAAGGCCAGCCCCAGAACATAGGCCCCAAAGGCCGATCCGTTGGCCTTTCCGGTGTCCATTCGCGCCTCGCGGTCCAGCAGGGGGATGCGGAACACACCCAGAAAGTGCAGCCCGAACACGATCACCACCAGACCGGAAACCTTGGCCAGAAGCTCCTGATTTTTAAGGAAAAACAACCCGAACGCCGAGGCAGTGAACCCCATCAAAAGAAACACCGTCGACAGCCCCATGACAAAGAACAGCGCAGCAAGGGTGGCTTTTCGCCGTGCGGCGGCCTGACTGCCCATTTCGCCCAAAGAAACGCCGCTCATGTAGGCCAGATAGGGCGGCACGATCGGCAGGACACACGGGGACAAAAAGCTGACGATGCCGGCAACCAGCGCCACAGCCATGGCGGGCAACAGGGCCGCGTCGATGATTTCAAAACCAAACATGCTCACCCCCTTAGGCCATTGGCGCACCCACGTCACGGGTCGAATTGGCCGCATCCGGTAACAAGGCGGTCACATCCTTGTGGACAGGGCGAAACATGCCCGGTATCAGCCATTCATGACCCATATTGACGACACGCTTGATGCCATTGGCCTGCTTTGCCCGCTTCCCGTCCTGAAGGCGCGCAAACGCCTGCGCGCGTTGCCGGACGGGGCGGTTCTGAAACTGCTGGCCGATGACCCGGCGGCGGTGATCGATGTGCCGCATTTCTGCGCCGAATCGGGGCATGTTCTGGTGCATCAGGGCGACGACGATAGCGCAACGGGTGGCGGGCATCAGGTCTATCTGATCCGCAAAACCGGCTAGCCCCCCGCCTTTTCCTCTAACTTCAGCCAATCCTCTTCGGCGGTGTCCAGGCGCGCCTGACGCTCGCTCAGGGCCTCGGTTGCCTTGGCAAACTTGACGGGCGATTTTGTGTAAAGTTCGGGATCACCCAGCAATCCGGCCAGCTTGGCAATCTCGGCCTCTAGCCTCTCAATTTCGCCTGGCAGGGCCTCAAGCCGGTGCTTTTCGGTAAAGGACAGGCCCGATTGCGCCCGGCTTTCCTGCTTTAACTTTGCCTTGGATTGCTTTGTTTTCTCTTGATTTCCATTCGCCACACCGCCCCTTTGGGACAAATAATCGCTCCACCCGCCGGCATAGGCAACGGCCCGGCCATTTCCCTCAAGCGCCACGGTGGTGGTTGCCACCCGGTCCAGAAAATCCCGGTCGTGGCTGACCAACAGGACCGTGCCGTCATAATCGTCCAGCAATTCCTGCAACAGATCAAGCGTTTCAATGTCCAGATCATTGGTCGGTTCGTCCAGCACCAAAAGGTTGGAATCGCGTGCCATCAGTCGCGCCAGCAACAGTCGCGCCTTTTCGCCCCCCGACAGGGACCGCACCGGGGCGCGGGCCTGTGCCTCGTCGAACAGGAAATCCTTGAGATACCCAACCACATGGCGCGGCGATCCGCGCACCATCACCTGATCGGAACTGCCCGAAACACGCATGTCGGGCGTGCCCGTCAGGCTGTCCCAAAGGCTCAGGTCCGGGTCCAGTTGCGAACGGGCCTGATCGAACACCGCGACCTCAAGCTTGGTACCGATTGAAACCGTGCCATCATCTGGTGTCACCTCGCCCAACAGCATCTTGAGCAGGGTGGTCTTGCCCGCGCCGTTCGGCCCGACAAAGGCGATCCGGTCGCCCCTTTGCACCTTCAGGGAAAAGTCGCGAACAATCGTAACCCCATCATAGGATTTGGAAATCTTATCCGCCTCGATCACCTTTCGGCCCGATTTCTGACCCGCTTGCAGTGCCATTCCGGCCGTGCCCTGCCGCCTGATCTGCGCCGAACGCTCGGCGCGCAATTCCTGCAAGGCCCGCACCCGACCCTGGTTGCGCTTGCGGCGCGCGCTGATGCCCTCGACCGCCCAGCGTGCCTCGGCCTTGATCTTGCGGTTCAGCTTGTGACGGGCGCTATCTTCTTCGTGCCAGACGGTATCGCGCCAGGTCTCGAATGCGGCAAATCCTTTTTCCTGACGACGGGTAACACCCCTGTCAATCCAAAGGGTTGCACGCGTAAGTTCACGCAGAAATGCCCGGTCGTGGCTGATCAGAACAAACCCGGCGCGGGTGGTTTTCAGCTCTCGCTCCAGCCAGGTGATTGCCTCGATGTCCAGATGGTTGGTCGGCTCGTCCAGCAACATCAGGTCAGGGGGCGAGGCCATCAACCCGGCCAGTGCCGCGCGGCGGCGCTCTCCGCCGGATGCGGTGGCCACGGGCCGGTCCGGGTCAAACTTCAACCCCTCGCCGGCGCGCTCTACCTTGTATAATTCACCCGGCTCCAGCCCCTGGCAGGCGAAATCGCCCAGCGTGGTAAACCCGGCCATGTCCGGTTCCTGTTCCATGTAACCAACGGATTTTCCGGGGGCGACGACCAATTGCCCGGAATCGGCCTCGACCAGCCCCGCCATCACCTTCATCAGGGTGGATTTGCCCGACCCGTTGCGCCCCACCAGCGCCAGCCGGTCACCGGGCTGCACCACCAGATCAAGCCCGTCAAACACCGGATCCCCCCCAAAGGTAAGGGAAATGCCGGATAACTGTAAAAGAGGGATTCTTGCCATGCGGCCCAGCTACCCCGGCCAAACAAAGGCGTCAACGCCCCTGCTTCATCTTGTCAAATAAACTCAGATTTCGCGACCAACCGCCCGAAGCAACCGCTTGCGGCCCTCGGGAATCGCGCCGACCTCAAGCCCGGTAAACACATGCAGCGTGTTCATCTGGTGGTCCACCACCGCATGATCGCTGACCCAGCCCCCCATCATCAGATAGGTGCGCAGCAACGGCGGCATCTGCCGCAGCGCCCGCCGGGTGTCCGGCCTGTTGGCCGCATTGGCCGCAAAACGGACCACATCCGGTGCCTTGACCCCGACCGGCCAGCGCCCCGGCGCAAGATGGCGCGCCTTCAGCATGGCAAACGTGTCCTGATAGGGGGCCGCGCTGGTCCCGGCAAACGACGAACAGCCAAACAACATATCGACCTTGTTTGCATCCACATAGGCCGCCAGTGCCCCCCAGGCCAGACGCAGGATGTCCGGGTCCGGCCAGTCGGGGTGGCTACAGAACCGGCCCAGTTCGCCCATCCGCCCCGGAAAACCCTGAAATCCGGTTAGATCGTAAAATTGCGCGGAATAGCTGTGCCCGACATCCCCGCCGCGATCAAACAACAACAAGCGCGCGCAACAGACCAGCCCGCCACCGTTCATGTCCTCGATCAGCAGATGGTCGCAGATGTCGTCAAACCCGTCCCTGGCACCACCAACCGGGCCAAAGGCCCGCGTCCTTAGCGCCTGCAGCGCCTGCGCCGCCGCAATTGGCTGCGCGCCGCCAGTGATCCTGACCCGATAACGCCCCCTGTCTATTGCAGGACCGTACCCGGGTTGAACCGGCCCAGGTTGCCCAGCAACTGACGCAGGAACGTCTTGTCCTCGATGCTGGAGCTGGTCACGCGGCGTTCAAACGCCACGACCTGGCCGTCTTGCAGGCCAAAGCGTTCGACATTGCGCACCACGCCGGACGTGTTGAACGTGATCGCCACCAGTTCGCGTGACATGACCTGAGGCTTGCGGGGGCCAAAATGGCGCACCCTTGTGGCCACGTAATAATACCCGCCCTCGTTCAGAACCCCAGAGGAACTGGGGGCACCAATGTTCGTGGCAACCGAATCGCGGGTATCGACACCAACCTTTATTGTCTCCAGCTCTTCGCTGCTCGGGACGTGGCCGTGATTGCGATAAATGGCAGCGCAAGCCGTAAGCGAGATAACCGCCACCCCCAGAAGGGTGGCGCGAAACACCTGTTTCAACGCCTGTTTCACTGTGAATTCGATTGCAAACATGACTGCCCTCTTGCCTTGGCTTGATACGCCTTTTATCCCGATTACAACAAACCGACCCCTTGGTTCAAGAATTGAAAGTTCGACAATGCCTGATACAGCCCCTCTGCGCGTGGCCGACCTGACGCAAAACGCCGCCACCACGTTCGATATTCGACCCGATTCCGGGGCCATGCGGGCGCTTGCCGGCCACTTGGGCCTGTCGGGACTGCGCAAACTGCGCTTTGCCGGTACGATCAGCGCCGAAGGTCAGCGCGACTGGACCCTCAAGGCCCGGCTGGGGGCGACCCTAACCCAGCCCTGCATCGTGACGCTGGACCCGGTGACCACACGAATCGATATCGATGTGCGCCGGATATTTCTGGCAAACTGGACCGCCCCGACCGAGGACGAGGTCGAAATGATCCCGGATGAAACCATCGAGGCCCTGGGCACGCATATCGACCCAAGCGCCGTAATGGCCGAGGCGCTGGCGCTGGCGCTGCCGCTTTATCCGCGCAAAGCGGGGGCCGATCTGGACCAGGCGGCGTTTACCGAACCGGGCCAGACCCCGATGACCGACGAAGACGCGCGCCCATTTTCCGGCCTGGCAGACCTGCGCGACACGCTAAAGAAAGATACCTGAACCAAACCAGAGCCAAAAACCACTTGCGCCGGGCGGGATTCACAGTATTTTCGCGCGCTCACCGGATTTTAGGTTGGACATCGGTTGGGCTGCGGCCTAAACGCTCGTCAAGCCACCCGAAACGATGACGAACACGACAATGTAACATGGCCGCGCCCAAACTGGTGACGTGGCCCTTATCAGACAAGGGTTGAGACATGGCCGTCCAACAGAACAAAGTATCCAAATCGCGCCGCAACAATCGTCGTGCGCACGATTCGCTGGTTGCTGCAAATCCAAACGAATGCCCGAATTGCGGCGAGCTGAAGCGCCCGCATCACGTTTGTGCGGCTTGCGGTCACTATGACAACAAGGAAATTGTTGTCCTGGCAGACGACATCGACCTGGACGAAGACGCGGCGTAAGCGGCGCCATTCAGTTCCCGCATGACGGTCCAGCCCGATCAGCCCCAGGCATTAGCCGAACGAATCACCATCTCGGTTGACGCCATGGGCGGAGACACGGGACCGGCGGCTGTTGTCGCGGGCGTTGCGCTTTCTGCCGCAGAGTATCCCGATATCGGGTTTATCCTGCATGGCCCGAAAGAGACGCTGGAGCCGATGGTAAACAAACGGCGTGCCCTTGAGGGGCGCGTCGTTTTTCGTGATGCGCCCGACGTGGTGACGATGGACGACAAACCCAGCCATGTGATGCGCAACGGCAAGGGCACGTCGATGTGGTCGACAATCGAATCCGTCCGCAGTGGCGATGCCGTAAGTGCCGTTTCGTGTGGCAATACCGGCGCGCTGATGGCCATTTCGATGATTCGCCTGCGCAAGCTGCCCGGCGTCAACCGGCCCGCAATTGCGATCCTGTGGCCATCGCGCAACCCACAGGGGTTCAACGTGATGCTGGACGTGGGGGCCGATGTGCGCGCCGATGCCCGCGATCTGCTGCAATACGCGCTGATGGGGGTTTCATAT
>DAOUPC010000139.1 GCA_030626365.1 Paracoccaceae bacterium | reverse complement strand
TGACGCAGGATGCGGTGTTTCCTGTTACCGAAATAAAATGGCGGGCCGCTGAACGCCAGTTTGTCCTGCTGCTGAACCGGTTCCGCTGGGAGGACGAAGAGGCCGCCCGCCAGCGCGGGCGGGCGTTCGAGCGGGTAAAGTCGTTGTTGGTGGTCGACAATGTACTGGGCGTGGCCAGTCAGGGGCTTGATCGCCGCGACACGGAAACGGTTTATTCCCTGCTGTCTGTCACGTTCGAGGCAAACGGGGACGCTGGTGATTGCGCCGGGCAGGTGTTGCTGACGCTGGCCGGTGATGGCGCTGTCCGGTTGAACGTCGAAGCGTTGGAAGTGGGCCTTAGGGATGTGACCCGGCCCTATGAGGCCCCGTCGCGCAAGGTGCCGGACCATCCGGCGTAACCCCCCGGCAGGCGTTTTTTGCCAAGATAAAGGTGGGGTGGCTTGAGCCTTTTGGGCGGGCTGCCTAAAAGCAGGTCAACAGGAGGCCCGAATGCCCGTTTTTCTGAATACACAGGATGCTGGATTTGAAGACCAGTTTCTGGCGCTGCTGGGTGCCAAACGCGAGGACAGCCCGGATGTGGATGCTGTTGTTGCAGAGATAATTGCCGATGTGCGCGCCCGTGGCGATGCGGCGGTGATCGAACTGACGGCGCGCTTTGACCGGCTGACCCTGACCGGCGAAACGCTGGCCTTTCAACCCGGTGAAATCGCGCAGGCGGTTGATGCGGTGTCGCCCACGGATCGCGCCGCGCTGGAATTGGCCGCAGAGCGCATCCATGCCTATCATACGCGCCAGATGCCCGCCGATGATCAGTGGAGCGATACGGCGGGGGCCACATTGGGCTGGCGCTGGTCGGCGGTGTCGTCGGCGGGGCTGTATGTGCCCGGTGGTCTGGCCTCTTATCCGTCGTCGGTGCTGATGAACGCGATTCCCGCCAAGGTGGCCGGGGTTGGCCGGCTGGCCATTGCCGTGCCGACGCCGGACGGTGTTGTGAACCCTCTGGTGCTTTTTGCGGCGCAGCTTGCCGGGGTCGACACGGTTTATCGCATTGGCGGGGCACAGGCGATTGCCGCGCTGGCCTATGGAACCGAATCGATTGCCCCGGTCGACAAGATTACCGGCCCCGGCAACGCCTTTGTGGCGGCGGCCAAGCGGCGGGTGTTTGGCAAGGTGGGGATCGACATGATCGCCGGCCCTTCGGAAATACTGGTGATTGCCGACAAGGATAATGACCCGGACTGGGTTGCCCTTGATCTGCTGTCTCAGGCCGAGCATGACGAAAGTGCGCAGTCAATTCTGGTGACCGATGATGCCGAATTTGGCCGCGCCGTGACGCGGGCGGTGCAAACCCGCCTGCAAACGCTTGAGCGGCGCGCGATTGCCGGGCCCAGTTGGCGCGACTATGGCGCGGTGATCATTGTGCGTGATCTGGACGAGGCGGCAGAACTGTCCAACCGCATCGCCCCCGAACACCTTGAACTGTGCGTGCGCGATCCTGATGCACTGTCTGAAAAGACCATTCATGCCGGCGCGATATTTCTGGGAAAATGGACCCCCGAGGCGATTGGCGATTATGTCGGTGGTCCCAATCATGTCCTGCCCACCGCCCGGTCGGCCCGGTTCAGTTCGGGCCTGTCGGTCATGGATTTCCTCAAGCGCACCACATTGTCGAAAATGACCCCCGGTGCCTTGCAGGCCATTGGCCCGTCAGCCGAGACACTGGCCATTTCCGAAAGCCTTGAGGCGCACGGGCTATCGGTGCGCGTCCGGTTGGACCGGCTGAACGGTTAGGGGCGCGCTGACCCCTTCTCGGATATTGCCCCGCACCGGTGCGTGCGGTACTTTCACATGAACGACAAGTTGTAAGAGACCGCCCATGTCCCACATCGCCCATATCGAACTTGACGACAGCAACCTGCCGCCGCCAACACCTGAAATTGAACAGGAACGCAAAGTTGCGATGTTCGACCTGCTGGAAAAGAACAGCTTTACCTTGCCGGGGCGTGATGACCGCGCCGCGCCGGATGGGCCATACCATCTGAACCTGTCAATCCGTGACAAGCGGCTGGTGTTTGATATTGAAACGACCGATGCACACAAGGCGGCCGAATTTCACCTGTCCCTTGGGCCGTTCCGGCAGGTGGTAAAAGACTATTTCCAGATCTGCGAAAGCTATTTCGATGCGGTCAAGACCATGCCGCCCAGTCAGATTGAAACCATCGACATGGCCCGGCGCGGCATTCACAACGAAGGCAGCCGCGTGTTGCAAGAGCGGCTGGAGGGCAAGGCGGAAATTGACACCGACACCGCGCGCCGCCTGTTCACGCTGATCTGTGTTCTGCATTTTGGGGGCTGAGCGTTGAAAGAGTTGCCGCAATCGATCCTGTTTTGCTGTGACCATAACGCCATCCGTTCGCCCATGGCCGAAGGCATCATGAAAAAGTTCTATGGGGCCGATACCTATGTTCAGTCGGTCGGCGTCAGGAACGACATGGAGATTGACGGGTTTTCAATTGCCGTGTGCAAGGAAATCGGTGTGGAACTGTCCCGCCACCGGTCCCGGTCCTTTGACGAGATGGAGCAATGGGGCGACGACCTTTCGTCGTTTGATCTGGTCATTGCCCTGTCACCCGCCAGCCAGCGCCGGGCACTGGAACTGACGCGCTATTTCCATCTGGATGTTGAATACTGGCCGGTCCTTGACCCCTCTGGTCTGGGCGAAACACGCGAGGCCAAGCTGGAAAGTTACCGCCAGTCCCGCGAACAGATCATTGCCCGGCTGACTGACCGGTGGGGCGCGCCGGAAGGGGCCGAATAACCGTCAGGGCATGGGTCCTGACCCTAATGCGCCTCGGCCCAGTTTGCCCCCCGCCCGGCATCAACAATCAGCGGCACATCCAGCCGGATCACCGGATCAGAGGCATTTTCCATGATCTGACGGGCAATGGCGATGGTTTCATCAACGCCATCTTCGGCCACCTCGAACAGCAATTCGTCATGCACCTGCAACAGCATCTTTGCGGGCAGGCCTGCGATGGCATCGGGCATCTGGATCATCGCCCGGCGGATCACATCCGCCGCCGTGCCCTGGATCGGCGCGTTGATTGCGGCGCGTTTCGCAAACCCGGCGCGCGGGCCCTTTGAGGCAATTTCCGGCGTGTGAATCCTGCGCCCGAACAGCGTCTGGACATAGCCGTGTTCTTTGGCGAACTCGACCGTGGCATCCATATAGGTGCGGATGCCGGGAAAGCGTTCGAAATAGCGATTGATGAACCCCTGCGCCTCGGCCCGCGGAATACGCAGATTACGGGCCAGCCCAAAGCCGGAAATCCCGTAGATCACCCCGAAATTGATGGCCTTGGCCCGGCGGCGCACATCCGGGGTCATTTCGTCCATCGGCACACCGAACATTTCACTGGCGGTCATTGCGTGAATGTCCAGCCCATCGGCAAACGCCTGTTTCAGGGCCGGTATGTCGGCAATATGGGCCAGGATGCGCAGCTCAATCTGGCTATAGTCCAGGCTGACCAGCACGTTGCCGGGTTCTGCGATGAATGCCTCGCGGATGCGGCGGCCCTCTTCGGTGCGCACGGGGATGTTTTGCAGGTTTGGGTCGGTCGAGGCCAACCGCCCGGTGCTGGCCCCGGCGATGGAATAGGATGTGTGAACCCGCCCGGTGTCGGGGTTGATGTGATCCTGCAAGGCATCCGTATAGGTCGATTTCAGCTTGGCCAGTTGGCGCCAGTCCAGCACCCGCGCGGGCAGGTCATGTTCGGTCGCCAGATCCTCAAGAATATCGGCCCCCGTGGCATAGGCCCCGGTCTTGCCCCGCTTGCCGCCCTCTATCCCCATCTTGTCAAACAGGATTTCGCCCAGTTGCTTGGGGCTGCCCACGTTAAAGGTCTGACCGGCCAGTTCGTGAATCTCGGCCTCAAGGGCCGCCATCTTCTGGGCGAATGCGTTGGACATGCGCGACAGGGTATCGCGATCCACCTTGATGCCGTGCATTTCCATCTGGGCCAGCACCGGCACCAGCGGGCGTTCCAGCGTCTGATAGACGGTTGTGACCTTTGAGTGGTGCAATTGCGGACCAAAAGCCTGCCACAGGCGCAGGGTTATGTCCGCGTCTTCGGCGGCATAGGGCGTGGCGGTGTCGATTGGCACCTTGTCAAAGGTGATCGCCGACTTGCCGCTGCCCAAAAGGGGTTTGATGGGGATCGGTTTGTGGTCCAGATAACGCTCGGACAGGGTGTCCATACCGTGGTTATGCAAACCCCCATGCAGCACATAGGACATCAGCATCGTGTCATCGATCGGCGCGACGGCGACGCCGTTGCGGGCAAATATCTTGGCGTCGTATTTCATGTTCTGGCCGATTTTAAGGATCGAGGGGTCCTCAAGCATGGGTCGCAGCAGGTCCAGCGCCTCGTTCAGCGGCATCTGCCCTGCGATCAGATCGCCCGAGCCGAACAGATCGTCGCTGGCCCCGTCGCGGTGGGTCAGCGGAATGTAACAGGCGGTGCCTGCCTCGACACATAATGATATGCCGACCAGATCGACGACCATTTCGTTCAGGCCGGTCGTTTCGGTATCCACAGCCACCCAGCCACGGTCATATATCCGGGCGATCCATGTCTTCAGCGTGCCCGCGTCGCGCACGCAAACATAGCTGCTGGTGTCAAATGCCGGGGTTTCGGGCCCCGCCGCCCCGCCTGCCTTATCATCCCCCGAATCGCCCCCAGAATCATCCCCTGACGGGGCCGCCGTGGGGGTGGCGGGTGGTTCGACGCCCAGTTGGCTGGCAATGCGATTGCCAAGGGTGCGAAACCCCATCTCGGCCAGAAACGGCAACAGTGTCTCGGCCTCGGGGTCGCGCACCTCAAGGTCATCCAGGCCAAAATCCAGGGGTGTGTGTATATCCAGCTGCACCAATTGGCGCGACAGGCGTATCTGGTCAACATTGTCGATCAGGCTTTGGCGCCGCTTGGGTTGCTTGATCTCTCCGGCGCGCGCCAGCAGGGTGTCCAGATCACCGTATTCGTTGATCAGCAGGGCCGCCGTCTTGATCCCGATTCCTGGTGCGCCCGGCACGTTGTCGGCGCTGTCGCCGGCCAGCGCCTGCACATCAACCACCCGTTCCGGGCCAACGCCGAACTTTTCAAACACGCCGTCGCGGTCGATGCGCTTGTTCTTCATCGCGTCCAGCATCTCGACCCCGTCACCGACCAGTTGCATCATGTCCTTGTCCGAACTGATGATGGTACAGCGACCGCCGGCCTCGCGGGCCTGAACCGACAGGGTGGCGATGATGTCGTCCGCCTCCCAGCCCTCAAGTTCCTTGCAGGCAATGTTGAACGCTTTGGTGGCCTCGCGGGTCAGCGGCATCTGTGGGCGCAGATCCTCGGGCATTGCGTCGCGGTTGGCTTTGTAGAGGTCATAAAGATCGTTGCGGAACGTATGGCTGCCCTTGTCGAAAATCACCGCGACATGGGTTGGCGCATTGGGCCCTGTATTGCTTTCCACATAGCGAAACAGCATGTTGCAGAACCCGGCCACCGCACCAATCGGCAGCCCGTCTGATTTGCGCGTCAGGGGCGGCAGGGCATGATAGGCGCGAAAGATAAACGCCGACCCGTCGATCAGATGCAGGTGGCACCCTTTTCCGAAATTCTGCGACATGAACGCCCCCTTGATCTGCGATCAGACACTTGTGTCATGCCACGCGCAAACCCGCCAGCGGCCAATTGTTCGCAAACAGATCAGCCTCAGCTTTTGCCCGGATGGTCCTTATGCGTGAATTTGCAATCACAATACGGGCATTCGACCCAGCCGTGTTCGCCGGGGATTTGCAGCCAGACCCGCGGATGCCCCCCTTTGCCGCCGTCGCATGAAACGCGATAGCTGTCTACGATTTTGGTTTCCGGCGCTTGAGTGTTCATCGCTTGGCGATCCTTTTCGGCAGTTGCCCCATGGGCAAGGTCATTTGTGTTTATGAGCCAAGGCAAAACAGGGGGCAAGGGCGACCCGTGAAATTCCTGACCGAGGGTCAGCACCCATTAATCCTGCACCACTGGTTTGACAGATTTTTTCTCTGACAAGGCGCAGGGCGCATGTAAATCCGGTTGATTTTCAAAGACCTGCAACGCAGTCAGAGGGGAAATCCGCCAAATCCAAAGGACGTTGTTTTCCCTTCATCTCAGCGGCTCGGCACGCTTAAAAATGGGGCCACCATTGACGGCGCGCGCCAAACCACTGATATTTCGGGAAAACAGCGCCAGTGGCGCAGGATTAATGGGTCCTGACCCTAACGGCTAGGCGTAATGCGATGTGCCGGGTATGATCGCCTGAGGTGGCACCAATGATCCCGGAAAACCGGGGCGGCCCAAAGTATTCAGACAACGACAATAACCATAGGGAGATATGAAAATGAAACTGCTGAACGGACTGATTACAACCGCCCTTGTTGGCGTACTGGCCCCCATGGCCGCACATGCCGATGGCCCCACATTGGTGCGGGTCGCGACCATGCCGGCAGGTGCCGAAGTCACCGGGCTTAGCACCAATGCCATTGGCGACCTTTTTCTGAATGCCCAGCATCCGGGCGGCAAGAATACGTTCAAAGGCGACGCCCCCCCTGCGCTGGTGGGCTATGTGCATGGGTTTGACCGCCTGACCGGAGGCATGAGCATCCCACCCGAGGACGCACGCGGATCAGTCAGCGTTTCCAGCGGCTCTTATGTGACCTTTGCCAAGGCCGGTGATGCCCTTGGATCAGGTCAGATTTTTGGCGGTGTCTATAACACCGGCAACGACCTGATGTATGTGTCCAACACGCCCGATTTCAACGGTTTCGTGCCCACCGGGGCAAACACCGCCTATCTTTATACCGGATGGGAAGGGGCCGGGCGCAACGGTGCCAGCGCGGTCAGCAAACTGATGCTGAACCGTGTTGACGGCAAATGGAGCGCCGATCTGGGCGCGTCAAAAATGCTGGATCTGTCGCCGGTCCACGGTGGGGCGGTCTTGTGTTCCGGGACGGTAACCCCCTGGGGCACACCATTGCTGGCGGAAGAATATTTCTTTTACAACACCGCCGTCTGGAACCATCCCGACAATTACGACGCCGATGAACAGCCCGGTTACAAGGGCGGCAATGACGTCAACTATATCAAACCCAAGAACATGGCGCAGTACCTGGGCAAAATGGGGAATCCGTATCGCTATGGCTATATGATTGAAATTAACAACGCCGCCAGCGCGGACGGCGAGGAACTGGTCAAACATTACGCCACGGGCCGCCTGGTCACGGTTTTCTTCAACCCGGACAGTATCAGGTTGGTCCGGGGAGCACCGCAGCGCCGGCGTCATTTT
>DAOUPC010000224.1 GCA_030626365.1 Paracoccaceae bacterium | reverse complement strand
CGGAAATCGCGGTTTCGAAATGCGGGTCCCAGTTGACCAGTCGCTTACCGCGATAGATCTGGCCTTTGTGGTACATGTCGACGAACACTTTCATCACCGCATCCGGGAAATTGCCGGACCTGGTAAAGGCGTTGCGCGACCAGTCGCAGGACGACCCAAGGCGTTTAAGCTGGTTGATGATGGTATCGCCGGACTGTTCTTTCCAATCCCAGATCTTGCTGACAAATTCGTCACGGGTGAAATCGGTGCGCCGCTGGCCCTTTTCGGCCAGTTGGCGTTCAACCACCATCTGGGTGGCGATGCCCGCGTGATCCTGCCCCGGCTGCCAAAGCGTGTCAAACCCGCGCATCCGGTGCCAGCGGATCATGATGTCCTGCAACGTATTGTTGAACGCGTGCCCCATATGCAGCGATCCGGTCACGTTGGGCGGCGGGATCATGATGCAATAGGTGCTGGTTTCGGCGTTATCAACGTGCTTGCCCGCGGCAAAGCATCTTTTATCTTCCCAATCCTTGTAAATCTTGCCTTCGGCTGCGGCTGCATTGAATGTCTTGTCCATCGCCATCGTACACGTCCCTTTTCAGTCGCGCCCCGTCTAGCGAATGGCGCGGCCAAGGGGAAGGTGGGACAGCGGTATTACAGCGGTATTATTGGCCATTGCGCCCCGTCAGGCGGGAATTACCCGGTCAGGGACGCCAGCCAGTCGGCCAACCGCATGGATTTTTGCGCCCCCAGGCCCCGCGCGGTGTCGTTGGCACACGAAATCACCCCCGTTTCCAACGCCGATCGCGCATCGCCTATCCGGGCCGTGTCGCATGAAACCGTCAGCGCCGCGATGGCCCGCGCATCCAGCGCCGGCAGGCGGGTAACGCCAACATCGCCAATACCAAATCCGGCATCATTGAACACCGCAATGCGGGCCTGCGCCTTTAGCGCCCGCGACGCATCCCCACCAATCAGCGCCCCATGCGACCCGGTGATGACAATCGCGCCAACATCCTGCGGCCCCACCAGTGACGCCGAATCCAGGCACTGGACCTGCACCCCCGGCCCCAGCCGGACGGTTTGGCGCGCCTCGGCGACCGGGGGCAATATTGTATGCGGTTCAGGGGCGCGCGCCAGACGTTCTGCCGCCTCGTGCGCCGGTTGTCCCACCCTCACGCCCAGGTCTTGCGCCAGTTGGTTGGCCACGCTGATAACCCCGCGCGCCGCGCTGTCGCTGGCCGATCCGATACGGCAGCTATGGCAATCAAGCGCCGCCGCCGCCATGCCCACCCCGGCCAATGCCAGCACCCCGGCCACCCCGGCCCGCTCCAGCCCGATCCCCGCATCATTGAACACAACCGCCCGCACCATCCCCCGCGAGGCAATCGCGCCGGGATAAAGCCCCCCATGAGAGCCGCAAATAACCACACGACCACGCGCATGTGCCGTCGCGTCGGTGATGGAATCCAGTAAAACAGGTTGCTCGGTCATCCTGCTGTTTTACGGTTCTTGACTATGGAATCAAATACTTTCAAGTTCCCGCAACGGGATAATCTTAAAATCTGGTTCCGAATTTTGATGCTGGCCACAGCAACAGGTTCTATTGCAGGGGCACGCCGTGGTTTGCCCCGTTAGCGCAACAGTAACCAGATGGCTGAGAACGACCAACCAACGGGCTATAAGACAGGACTGACGACATATGGACAAAAGCCACAACACCCAGACCGCCCGCGATTTGCTGGTGATGATGGAGCGCATCCGCGCCTTCGAGGAACAGGCCATTCTGGCCGCCGAGCGCGACAATCTGGTGCTGGGTGCGATCCACCCCTCGATCGGCCAAGAGGCCTGCGCCGCCGGTATCATGACCCATTTCAACCGCGACGACATCCTGTTGTCGACCCATCGCGGCCACGGTCATACCTTGGCCAAAGGGGCCGATCCGCTGGCCATGATGCGCGAACTGCTGGGCCGGACGGGGGGCTGTTGCGGTGGCAAGGGTGGCTCGATGCATATCGCCGATTTCGGGGTTGGTATGCTGGGCGCGAACGGGGTGGTCGGGGCCAACATCACCATTGCCGCCGGGGCGGCGCACGGGCTGAAGATGCTGGGAAAAAGCGCCATCGTGGTTGACATATTCGGCGATGGCGCGGCCAACCGCGGCCCGTTCCTTGAGGGGATCAACTGGGCCTCGGTGTTTGATCTGCCAATCCTGTTCGTCTGCGAGGACAACCAGTATTCGGCCACCACCAAAACCAGTGCTATGACCGGCGGACCGGGTGTGGCGGCGCGCGCCGAGGCCCTGGGCCTGCGGGCCACGGTGGTGGATGGCAACGACGCCGAGGCCGTGGCAAGGACCACCCACGAGATAACCACCCGCCTGCGCGCGGGTGGCGGGCCAGAGTTCCTGCATGCAATCACCTATCGCCAGACCGGGCACACGTCCTTTGACCCGGCCAGTTATCGCCCCGACGGAGAGGCCGAAAAATCCATTGCCGACAATGACCCGATTGCCCGGCAACGCGCCGTTCTTGGGGCGATGGGCCTTGATCGCGCCGCGCTAAAGGCAATTCACGACATGGCACAGGCAGAAATGGTTCAGGTGCTGGCCGATGCGAGCGCAACGCCGTTCCCCGGTGATGAAACCGCATTTACGGATGTCCAGGATCTGGGCAGCCCCGTACAGGAGGCCCGGTAATGGTTAACATGACGTATGTAGAGGCATCCCGCCTGGCCGTCCGCGAGGCAATGCAGGGCGACCCGACCGTCTGGTGCGTGGGCGAGGACCTTGGCCGGGGCAGCGTGTTTGGCCAGTACCTTGGGCTTCAGGATGAATTCGGACCAGACCGGGTTGTCGACACGCCAATTTCCGAGGCGGCGATCATGGGCGCGGCGTTTGGCGCGGCGATGGTCGGCACACGCCCGATCGTGGAAATGCGGTTTTCGGATTTTGCCCTGTGCGCCACCGACGAACTGGTCAACCAGATCGCCAAGGCCCGGTTCATGTTTGGCGGGCAATCCCGCGCACCGATGGTGATCCGCAAACCGATTGGCATATGGCGGTCTTCTGCCGCCCAGCATTCGCAATCACTGGAAAGCTGGTATGTCCATATTCCGGGGCTGGTCGTGCTGTGCCCGGCAACGCCACAGGACAATTATTCGATGATGAAGGCGGCAATCGCCTGTGACGACCCGGTGGTTTACCTTGAACACAAGAACATCTGGTCCATGCAGGGCGAGGTCGACACCACGATCAGGGCCGAACTGGGCAAGGCCAGCCTGCGCCGGAAGGGCCGCGATGTCACCATCGTCAGTTGGTCTGAAACCGCCAACCTGTGCGTCCACGCCGCGGCTACACTGGCCGAACAGGGGATCGACGCCGAGGTGATCGACCTGCGGTCGCTGTGGCCCTGGGACAAGGGCATGGTGCTGGATTCTGTGCGCAAAACAGGGCGGCTGGTGGTGGCCCATGAATCGGTCGCCGTCGGCGGCTTTGGCGGCGAGGTGGTGGCAACGGTGGCCGAAATGGCCGGCGATGCCCTGAAAGGGCCGGTTCGCCGGCTTGGCGCACCGCGTTCGCTGGTCGCCTATGCACCAAATCTGGAAGACAAGATGCGCGTCACCAAAGACATGATCGTAACCGGCGCAAAGGAGACATTGGGAAAATGAGTGTGAATGAAATGACAGGTGGCGAGGCCATCGCCCGCATGTTGCAGGCCCATGGCGCGGGTCCGATGTTTGGCATGGGCGGGTTTCAGTTGCTGCCGTTCTATGATGCGGCACGCCGGTTGGGGCTGAACCACAACCTGATCAATGATGAACGCTGCGCGGTGTTTGCAGCCGACGCTTATGCCAAGGTGTCGGGCCGTGTCGGGCTGGTTGATGCCACGCTTGGGCCGGGGGCGACGAACCTTGTGACGGGTCTGGTCGAGGCGCTGAATGCGGGATCACCCATTGTGGCGATTATTGGCGATGCCAACCGTGACCACGCGGGCAAAAATATGACGCAGGAAACCGATCAGGTGACCATCCTGCGCCCCGCCTGCAAGGAATTGCTGCGGGTTGAATCTGTGGCGCGGATACCGGAGATGATCCGCCGCGCGTTTATGCTGGCCACGTCAGGCCGGCCTGGCCCTGTGGTGGTTTCGGTGCCCGAAGATGTGGCGCACGGGATGCACGGGTTTGAGGAAAGCGATTTTGCGGCTGATCCGGCGCATTGCCAGATACCCGCGATCCGCTGTCGGCCTGATGCGGACGGTGTGGGTAAAGCCGCGAAAATGTTGGCGGCGGCAAAACGCCCGATGCTGTTGGTGGGCGGTGGTATTCACCTGTCTGGTGCGCAAGGTGCGGTGACCGATCTGGCCGAGGCTTGCGGTATTCCGGTGGCCCATACGCTGACCGGCAAGGGCGCAATCGCCTGCAACAACCCGCTAAGCGCGGGGCTGTTCGGGCGCTATGACCGGATTGCCAATGACCTGATCGAGAAAAGCGATTGTTTGTTGGTGGTCGGCTGTAAACTGGGTGAAATCGCCACCAAACGCTATTCGATCCCCGCAGTGGGTGCCACCGTGATCCATCTGGATTCCGTGGCCGAGGAAATGGGCCGCACCTATCAGCCAACCTTGCGCTTGTGGGGCGACGCCAAAGCAGGCCTTCAGGACATTTCAGCGGCACTGGCAGGGAATGCCGCGCAGCAAAAGGCCAGTCGTG
>DAOUPC010000001.1 GCA_030626365.1 Paracoccaceae bacterium | reverse complement strand
TTGGTGGAGCCTAGGGGGATCGAACCCCTGACCTCCTGCATGCCATGCAGGCGCTCTCCCAGCTGAGCTAAGGCCCCAATCCTATGCGCCGGTCAATAGGCGTAACCCCGGACGGGATCAAGCCAAAAATATTGCCGGCGCTAAATTGTTGGTTTCAGTCGTCGTCGTTGGCCGGGACGTCCGCAATTTCGTCCAGCGAAACGGTGTCGTCGTCGTCGTCGTCATCATCCAGAACATCATCGCCCAGATCGACATCGGATGTATCGTCATCCTCAAGTGTGACGTCTTCGGCGGCATCTTCGGCCTGTTTGGCCTTCAGCGTGGCCGCATCTTCGGCATCGGCTGCGATCATCCGGCTTTTGCCGGACTCGATGTCCAATATCTCGCCCGTGTAGGGGCTGACGATTGGTGTCTTGTTCAGGTCGTAAAAACGTTTGCCGGTGGTCAGGCAAATACGTTTCGTACCCCATTCTTTCTTGGGCATGTGAAATCCCTTTGATTATCTGATCAGGTTATATCGACGATTCCGCTCACGTGCCATAAGAGATGGGGACTGTCAAAGCCTTTAGTGACCGGGGATGCCGGAATGATCGATCATATCCTACCGGGAGAGCCGCCAATTCCGCTGGTTTTGCGCCGGTCCGGGCGCGCGCGCCGCATATCCCTGCGCATTCCACAGCTGGACGGGCGGGTGACGCTGACCATGCCCAACGGTGTGCGCGACAAAGAAGCGTTGGAATTTGCCGCGTCCAAGGCCAGCTGGATTCGCGACCATCTGAGCGCAAGAGAAGATGACGTCATGGTGCGCCACGGTGCGGTTTTGCCCATAGAGGGCAAGATGTGTCGCATCGTTGCGGCAAGCACAAAAAGGGTCACCATGCACCCCGAAGAGGTCGCGGTGCCAGAGGACAGCGCGGGTTCGCGGCTTCAGTCCTGGTTGCGCACGCTGGCGCGTGAGCGTCTGGCGACGGCGGCGGATCAGTATGCTGGCGCGCTTGGCCAAAGCTATGCGCGCATCACGCTGCGCGATACCAGGTCCCGCTGGGGGTCGTGTTCGTCGCAAAGGGCGCTGATGTTTTCCTGGCGGCTGATCCTCGCCCCGCCCGAGGTGCTGCGCTATGTGGCGGCGCACGAGGTGGCGCATCTGGCCGAGATGAACCATTCGCCCGCGTTCTGGGCCAATGTCGGGCACCTGTACGGGGCCTATGCCCCCGCCCGCCGGTGGCTGCGCGAAAACGGGGCCGGGTTGCATCGTTACCGGTTCTGATCTGCGGGTCAGGTTACCCGAACAGGCAGATTGGCCAAACAAGCGGCGTCAACTTATTGACCTTGGGGGCTTTTGTGATCACAAAGGCGGCGAAATGATCTATTCAAAACCAAACGACGGGCCGGGCGCGGCACATGACAGGGTTTACCGGGCCCTGCGAACCCGAATCATGCACGGAGACATCGCACCGGGTCAGGCGCTGACCCTGCGCGGGGTTGGCCGGGAATACGGTGTTTCAATGACACCAGCGCGCGAATCGATACGCCGGCTGGTGGCCGAAGGGGCGTTGTTTCTGTCAAGTTCGGGCCGGGTATCAACGCCCGAGTTGACCAACGAACGGATCGAGGAACTGGCCGCGTTGCGGTCCCTGCTGGAGGTCGAACTGGCCAGCCGGGCCTTGCCGCGCGCACATATCGCGCTGATTGACCGGTTGCAGATGATCAATTCCGCCGTAGGAGAGGCCGCCCACAACCGCGATTCAGTCGGGTATATCCGCGCCAACCTGGAGTTTCACCGAACGCTTTATCTGCGCGCGCAGGCCCCGGCGATGCTGGCCATGGCCGAAACGGTCTGGTTGCAGTTGGGGCCAACCATGCGGGCATTATACAGCCGGTTACGCCGCACTGATCCGCCACATTTTCACAAGTTGATCATCGCCGCCCTGAAGGCGGGGGATGAACCGGGGCTGCGGTTGGCGGTAAGGTCAGATGTGACGCACGGGCTGAGGATGCTGGCCAGTTAGGTATTCGCCGCCACAGGTTGGCTGTCAGGCCGTCTTTCAGGGCGATACATGTTTCAGATGAAACGCAAAACACCTTGGTGATTGCACACGGGTTACCAAAGGCATTAACGTGACGCGGGAATTTATAAGGGAGAAAAGAACATGACAGATTTCACACGCCGGGGCGCGATTGGCCTTGTCGGGGGGGCAGCCGTACTGCCGATGCTGGGCGCGCCGGCGCTTGCCAATACCAAGCTGATGGTTGGCGCGCTGCGGTTCACCAGCCACGCCGCCAGTTTTGTGGCGTTCGAGCGGGGCTATTTCGCCGCCGAGGGGCTGGACGTTGAATTCAAGTTTTTCCAGGCGGCCCAACCGATGGCCGTGGCGATTGCAAGCGGTGACGCGGATTATGCGGTAACGGCAATTTCCGGTGGGCTGGTCAGCCTGGCGCAAAAGGGTGCTGCCAAGGTGATCGGTGGTGCGCTGAGCGAGGAAAAGGGCATTGACGGGCAGAAAATTCTGGCCTCGAACGCCGCCTATGATGCGGGGCTGACCAGCCCGGCGATGCTGGACGGGCGCAGCTATGCGATTTCACAGGCCGGATCGTCGTTCCATTATATGGGGTCCAAAATCAGCGCCGCAGAGGGGGCCAAGGTTAACTTTAAGCCCCTGCAAAAGGTTGGCGCAATCATTGGCGCGCTGAAGTCGGGACAGGTTGATGCCTGGTCGATCGTGCCACATATCGCCAAGGCGCTGGCCGGGGGCGGGGCGGTCAAGATCATCGGTGACGTGGCCGATTATTTGCCGAACTATCAGGTAACGACCGTGTTCACCTCGGCCAATAATGCCGCCAATGAGCGCGGCCAGACCGAGGCCTTCCTGAGGGCGTTCTCAAGGGGTGCGGATGATTTCAACGCCGCACTGGTGGACAAGACCGCAGGCGACGAGGCGGCGACCGAGATGGTCCGGCTGGTTCACAAGTATGTCTATGCCAGCAAGCCCTTTGAAAAGGCGGAAAAATCAATCCGCAACGGGGCCATGCGGATCAACAAGAACGCCGGGCTGAACATGGCATCGGTCAATGACCAGTTGAACTGGTTCAAGTCCGAAAAGCTGATCAAGGACGGTATCACCATCGATACACTAGTTGATCCGTCTTACGTCGACGCAATCTAAGGACCACGGGCGGGCCGGTGGCCCGCCCGTTTGCACCATGGATCTGACCCTGGAAAACATCACCCACCGTTACGACGGGCTGACGGTGCTTGAGGATGTATCGCTGCATATTCCGGCGGGTGAAATCCTGTGCGTGATCGGCCCGTCCGGCTGTGGCAAGTCAACATTGCTGCGCCTGATTGGCGGGCTGGAAAGGCCCAGCGCGGGGCAGATTTTGCAACGGGGCACAGCGCCCGAGGGCTGTCTGAACCCGTTAACGTATGTGTTTCAGGACTTTGCCCTGCTGCCCTGGCGCACGGTCGAGGGCAACATTTCGCTGGTGCTGGAAGATCACGGTATTCGCGGGGCCAAGGCAGATCACATCATCAGTGACGTTCTGGCGCGCACCAAGCTGTCCGATTTTCGCACCGCATTGCCCCGGCAATTGTCGGGCGGGATGAAACAAAGGGTGGCAATTGCCCGCGCGCTGGCGGTAAAGCCTGCCGTTATGTTGCTGGACGAACCGCTGTCCGCACTTGATGCGCAAACCCGCGAATTACTGATGGAAGACATGATCGGTCTGTGGGAACGCCAGCCCTTTACCGGCGTCTATGTCACCCACAACCTGGCCGAAGCGGTGCGGCTGGGCCACCGGATTGCGGTGCTGTCCCGCCGCCCCGGGCGCCTGTGCGAAGTGGTCAAGATCGATATCCCCCTGACCGAGCGCCGCGCGGGGGATGCACGCCTTGAGGCGGTGCAGGCACAGTTGTGGGACATGATGAAGCAAGAGGCGATGGCCGCAGATCAGGAATTGCTGCATGTCTGAGGGTGGATCAGAAACCGCGCGCCCGGATTTGGCGCGTCCGGTGCCCTTTCGCGGTGGCGGTTTTCGACCGGTGGCCAAACGTGGGGCCGGTATTGTCGTCTTTGTCGTGTTGTTGGCGCTGGCGGAATGGGGCACGCGGACCGGCTGGATTACCAATCTGACCTTGCCGCGCCCGTCTGATGTGGCGGCGACGCTGGTTGAGCTGTGGCAATCGGGCATGTTCTGGACCCACCTGGGGCCATCGCTGACCCGGCTGGTGGTTGGCAGCGCGCTGGGCGTAAGTGCCGGTATCGGTGTTGGCATAATGATCGGGCTGTTTTCCTATGTGCGGGCCGGGCTGATCCCGCTGGTTGCCGCGCTGTTTCCGATCCCGAAGATCGCCCTGTTGCCGCTGTTCGTGATCTGGTTTGGCATTGATGAGGGGTCCAAATACGCGCTGATTGCGCTGGGGACGTTCACGCCGACGATTGTGTCGACCTATGGCGCGGTGGACAATGTGGACCGCACATTGGTGCGGATGGGCCAGAGTTTTGGCCTTAGCTGGATGTCGATTGTTCGCAAGATCGTGCTGCCCGGTGCCCTGCCCGGCATATTGTCCGGGCTGCGGGTATCACTGGCGATTGGCATCATCTTGTTGGTTGCGGCAGAGATGCTGGGCGCGGAATACGGGATCGGGGCCTATATCCTGCAAGCCGGGTCACTTTATGACCTGGAGCGGCTGTTTGCCGGGGTACTGATCCTGTCGGTGTTGGGGGTGATCACCAGCTGGGCCATCGGATTGATGGAAAAGAGATTGCTGCGCTGGCGCAACTGATGATGTGGCCGGGGTTGTTTGACCCCCAGACGCAAAAGCGCCTGGAAGGTAACTGATTACAGGCAGGCCTCGAACAGGGCTTTGGTGTTCTCGGTTGTCATTTCAACCGGGTTGCCCCCCACGCTGGGGTCATTCAGTGCATCGCGGGTCAGGACATCAATATCGGGGTTGGTGACGCCCAGTTCGCCCAATGTGCGCGGGATGTTCATTGACGCATTCAGCCCGTCCACATAGGCGGCAAACCCGTCAAATCCGCCCGCAATCCCCAGATAATCGGCGGCCTCGGACAGTACGCCTTCGGCGGTGGGGCGGTTGAATTGCAGCACCGCAGGCATGCAAACCGCATTGGTCGTGCCGTGATGGGTGTGGTGATGCGCACCAATGGGGTGGCTTAGCGCATGGATCGCGCCCAGCCCCTTTTGGAACGCGGTGGACCCCATGAGCGCAGCAGACATCATATGCGCGCGCGCCTCGATATCGGTGCCATCCGCATAGGCGCGCGGCAGGTATTCCTTGACCAGTCGCATCCCTTCCAGTGCCATGCCCTGTGACATGGGGTGGTAATGCGGGGAACAGAACGCCTCGACGCAATGGGCAAAGGCATCCAGACCCGTACCGGCAGTAAAGAAGGGCGGCATGCCAACGGTCAGTTCAGGGTCGCAAATCACCACCTGAGCCAGCATTTTGGGGTGAAAGATGATCTTTTTCTCGTGGGTTTGCGAATTGGTAATAATACCTGCGCGCCCCACCTCGGAGCCGGTGCCAGCAGTGGTTGGTACGGCAACGATCGGGTGAATACCGGCCGGGTCGGCGCGGGTCCACCAGTCGCCGACATCCTCAAAATCCCACATCGGGCGGGTTTGGCCGGCCATGAACGCCAGCACCTTACCCAGATCAAGGGCCGAGCCGCCACCAAAGGCGATCACCCCGTCAAAGCCGCCGTCACGGTACATTTTCAGTCCCTCGGCGACGTTGGTTTCGTTCGGGTTTGGGTCAACATCCGCAAACATCGCCCGGCCCAGACCGGCGGTCTCAAGCAGGTCCAGCGTGGCCGTGGTGATCGCCAGGCTGGCAAGGCCACGGTCCGTGACCAGCAGCGGGCGCGAGATACCGGCAGCGGCGCAGGATTCGGCGATTTCGGATATACGCCCGGCACCAAAGCGGATCGCGGTGGGATAAGACCAGTTTCCAACAAGTTTCATGACTTCAGGCTTTCTTGAGGTGGTAGGATTTCGGACGGGTGAGGGCCTGAAAGCCCAGCACCGACAGGCCGGCACCGCGACCGGTATCTTTGCAACCGGTCCAGCACAATGCCGGATCAAGATAATCACAGCGGTTCATGAACACCGTGCCGGTTTGCAGGCGGGCACCGATGGCATCCGCCGCCTGCGCGTCTTTGGTATAGATCGCCGCAGTCAGGCCAAACATGCTGTCGTTCATCAGCGCGATTGCCTCGTCATCGTCTTTGACGGACATGATGCCCACCACCGGGCCAAAGCTTTCGTCGCGCATGACGCGCATGTTGTGATTCACGCCCGTAAGGATTTGTGGCGTCAGATACGCGCCGCCATCATCTGCCGCAAAGGGCGCGATATGGGCCGTGGCCCCATCTGCAACGGCCTCGTCTATCTGGGCGCGGACTTCGCTGGCGAAACGGATGTTGGCCATCGGGCCCATGGTTGTTTCACCGTCCAAAGGGTTGCCCAGCACGTACGTGTTCACCAGTGCCACGGCCTTTTCGACAAAGGCGTCATACAGGCTGGCGTGGACATAAATCCGTTCGATCCCGCAACAGCACTGACCGGCGTTGAACATCGCGCCATCCATCAGCCCATCCACCGCAGCGTCCAGATCGGCGTCAGCCCGGACATAGCCCGGATCCTTGCCGCCCAGTTCGGTGCTGACGGGGGTGAATGTGCCTGCGGCGGCGCGCTCCATCGCCTGCCCGCCACCCACCGACCCGGTGAAGTTCACGAAATCAAAGGACCGCGCGGCAATCAGCGCGCTGGTGGTGTCGTGGTCAAGAAACACGTTCTGAAACACGTCTTTCGGGATGCCAGCGGCGTAAAATGCTTCGGCCAGGCGTTCACCCACTTGCAGGGTTTGGGTGGCGTGTTTCAGGATTACACTGTTGCCGGCAATCAGCGCCGGGGCAACCGTGTTGATCGCGGTCATGTAAGGGTAATTCCAGGGGGCCACCACAAAGACCACGCCATGCGGTTCGCGCATGATCTTGCGGGTAAAGGCGTCGCTGTCTTCAATGATAATCGGGGCAAGGGCGGTTTCGGCAATCTCTGCCATATGCAGCGCGCGTTCCTCAAAGCCGCCGAATTCACCGCCATAGCGCACCGGGCGGCCCATCTGATGGGCCAGTTCCAGTGCCATGCGGTCAGTGTTCTTGCCAACCTCGGCCACGGCGGCGCGGACCAGTTTGATCCGTTCGCCCATCGGGCGCGCGGCCCAACCGGCCTGTGCCGCGCGGGCGGCGGTTACCACAGCACCGGCAGCGTCGCGCGACAGCGTCGGGCGTTCCAGATAAACCGATCCGTCAATCGGCGAGATACATTGAAGTGTCTTGGTCATCTTGCAAACCCGTTCCTGATAGCCGGGCCAAGAATGCCCGTGTGCTGCCTTATGCGCGTTCGAACCCGCGCGCGATTTCCCAGTCGGTCACGACGCGTTCGAACTCTTCCTGCTCCCATTCGCCGCAACGGACATAATGGTCAACCACCTTGTCCCCCAGTGCCGCGCGCAGCATGTCCGAGCCGCGCAGCGTTTCCACCGCATCGCGCAGGGAACGCGGGATCTCACCACCCGTGGCGTCGGCGTAATTGTCACCGGCAGCGGGCGCAGGCAGCTCCATTTTATCCTCAAGCCCCTTGATCCCGGCCGCCAAAAGCACCGCCTGCGCCAGATAGGGGTTGATGTCAGAGCCGCCAATCCGGCACTCCATCCGCACGCCCTTGGTGCCTTCGCCGCACATGCGGAAACCGGCGGTGCGGTTGTCAACTGACCACACCGATTTGGTGGGGGCAAACGTGCCCTTCATAAAGCGCTTATAGCTGTTCACATAGGGGGCCATGAAAAGCGTGTATTCGGGCAGATAGGCAACCATCCCGGCGCAGAACCGGCGCATCAGGAGCGACATGCCATATTCGCCATCCTTGTCATAAAAGGCGGGGGTATCGCCCTGCCACAACGACATATGCACGTGGCTGGAACTGCCGACCTTGTCCTGATGCCATTTGGGCAGAAAGCTGGCGGCGTGGCCCTGTTGCCAGGCGATTTCCTTGGTGGCGTGTTTGGCGATTGTGTGGTGATCGGCGCAATTCAGCGCCTCGTCATATTTGATATTCAGTTCTTCCTGGCCTGCCTCGGCCTCGCCCTTGGTGTTTTCCACGGGGATACCTGCGGCATAAAGATGGTTGCGCAGCGGGCGCATCACATGTTCTTCGCGGGTGGTCTGAAGGATATGGTAATCCTCGTTATAGCCACTGATTGGCTGAAGGTCGCGAAAGCCGGATTTGCGGATTTCTTCAAAGCTTTTCTCGAACAGAAAGAATTCCAGTTCGGTGGCCATCTTGGCGCTGAAGCCCAGCGCCTTTAGCCGGGCGATCTGGTTCTTTAGCACCTGGCGCGGGGAATGGGGGATGGGTTCGTGGGTGTGGTGGTCCAGCACATCGCACAGCACCATGACCGTGCCTTCCAGCCAGGGCATAGGGCGCAGCGTATCAAGGTCGGGCTTCATGACATAATCGCCATAACCGGACTGCCAACTGGTTGCCTCGTAGCCATCAGGGGTGGCCATCTCAAGGTCGGTGGCCAGCAGGTAGTTACAGCAGTGGGTTTCCTTCCAGGCGCCGTCCAGAAAGTTCTGGGCGTGGAACCGTTTGCCCAAAAGCCGCCCCTGCATGTCAACCAGACAGACAAGAACCGTATCCACAGTTCCGTCAGCGACGTTTTTCTTGAGTGTATCGAAAGAAAGCATGAGGGGCCTCGAAGGTTACGCACCAGGAGTTTCCAAAAAAACCTTGGTGCATTTCTTGCGTAAGGAATTTGGCCCGCCGATGGCGGGCCAAATCGGTGTATTGAACGGTTCGTATCAGCCGTAGCGGTACGGGCGACCGGCCTTAACCATGTCGGCATTATAACGCTTGATGATCTCGACCACTTTGGCCTTGGTCGGGGATTCTGCGGCGATCTCTTCCCAGAACTCCTGGGCTGCCGCTTCGACTGTGGCCCATTCGTTGTCGGGAATGGTTGTCAGCTTCATCTTCGGCCCATGCACGCGCAGGTTTGCCTCGCCGCCCCAGTACCACCACTGGCGATAGTAATGCGACTGGTCACAGCAGACCCGGAACAGGGTTTGCAGATCTTCCGGCAGTTCGTTCCAACGGTCCATGTTGGCATAGAACGATCCGGCCCACGCACCCGAGATGTTGTTGGTCAGGAAGTAGTTGGTCACGTCTGCCCAGCCAACGGTATAGTCCTCGGTGATGCCCGACCATGCGATGCCATCCAGTTCGCCGGTTTGCACGGCCACTTCGATGTCTTCCCAAGGCAGGGTTACCGGAACCACGCCAAACTGTGTAAGGAACCGGCCCGCAGTCGGGAAGGTGAATATCTTTTTGCCCTTGAGGTCGGCCAACGAATTGATCGGGTCCTTGGTGGCAAAGTGGCACGGGTCCCAGGAACCGGCGCTGATGTGCTTGACGCCAACCTTGGAATATTCCTCATCCCAGATTTCGTTCAGGCCGTACTGGTTGAACAGCACTGGCACATCAAGCGAATAGCGTGACGCAAACGGGAAATAGCCACCAAACACGGTGACCTCGGTGGGCGAGGCCATGCTGTCGTCATCCGACTGGACCGCATCGATTGTGCCACGCTGCATGGCGCGAAACAATTCGCCGGTTGGCACCAACTGGTCGGCGAAGAACAGTTCGATCTGCATCCGGTCGCCGGCGATCTTGTTGAACATGTCGATCGCAGGTTTGATCACATGCTCGGCCAGGGCCGGACCCGCATAGGTCTGCATCCGCCATTTGATCGTCGATTGCGCCAGGGCCGGGGTTGCCAGCGCCGCCGCCGGGACGATTGCCGCCCCTTTGATAAACTTACGTCTTGTGGTCATTTTGCATTCTCCTTGCAGATTGTTGGGCGCTCCGTTGGTGGAGTTCTTTTGGGTTATTTGTCGTAAACATAGTCAGGTAGCCAAAGGGCAATTTGTGGGAACACCATAATCAGTATCAGCGCCAATACCATCACCAGAACAAAGGGCAGGATTGATCCATAGATGTCCTTTAGCGTGATTTCCGGCGGTGCCATGGCCCGCATCAAGAACAGGTTATAGCCAAATGGCGGTGTCATATAGGCTATTTGTGTGGTGATCGTATAAAGCACCCCGTACCAGATCAGATCGAACCCCAGCGCCCCGACCAGCGGCACATACAAAGGTGCCACAATGACCAGCATCGCCGTGTCGTCCAGAAACGTGCCCATGATCAGGAACGACAGTTGCATCAGGATCAGGATTGCCCAGGGACCAAGCCCCAGTTGTTCGGTAAACAGATGCTCGATCGCCTTGACCGCGCCCAGCCCGTCAAACACCGCGCCAAACCCGGTGGCGGCGACAATGATCCACATGAACATGCAGGAAATGCCCAGCGTGTTGCGAACCGAATTTTCGAATACCGCGCGGTTCATCCGCCCCTTGGCGACAGCCGTACCAAAGGCGGCCAGCGCCCCGATGGCCGAACTTTCAACCAGCGAGGTCCAACCGTTCACAAACGGCACCATCATCGCCATGAAGATACCGATGGGCAGCAACCCGGCCTTGAGCAGGCCCAGTTTCTGGCGCAGCGGCATCTGGCGTTCTTCGGGCGGCAATGCCGGGCCCAGTTCGGGATTAATCCGGCAGCGGATATAGATATAGGCGATGAACATGGCCGCCATCATCAGCCCCGGAAACACACCCGCAAGCCACAACTGGCCAACCGGCTGGCGGGCAATGATCGCATACAGCACCAAAACCACCGAAGGCGGCACGAGGATGCCCAGGGATGACCCGGCCTGAATGACCCCGGTCACCATCCTTTTGTCATAGCCCCGGCGCAACAGTTCCGGCAACGCAATGGTCGCGCCAATCGCCATGCCGGCCACCGACAGCCCGTTCATTGCCGACACCAGCACCATCAGCCCGATGGTGCCAATCGCCAACCCGCCGGAAACCGGACCCATCCAGACGTGAAACATCTTGTAAAGGTCATCGGCGATTTTGCTTTCGCTCAGGATGTACCCCATGAAGATGAACATCGGCAGGGTCAGCAGCGGATACCATTTCATGATTTTCATGGCCCCGGTGAACGGAATATCCGACCCACCCACGCCCCACAGCAGCAGGGCCGCCATCGCACCAACACCACCAATGGCCGCAAATACCCGCTGGCCGGTGAACATCATCAGCATCATCGACGAGAACATGAACAGGGCGATCATTTCATAGGACATCAGATTTCCTCACCACGGATGCGGGCGATGTCCTTGATCAACTCGGAAATTGCCTGAAGCAGCATCAGGAACAGCCCGATGCACATAATTGTCTTGATTGGCCACAGATACGGGCGCCATGCCGTGGCACTGCGTTCCATATACCCCATAAGTTCACGGGCACCATCCGGGCCGCCGGTCACAAAGGCGACGGCCAGATCTTTGAAAAAGACGAACGGTTCGGTCCCGAAATACCCAAGGGAATAGGCGGTTGACCCGACGCCGCCATAGATCATGACGCCAAGGTAAAACATCAAGAACAGCACGGTAAACGCATCCACCCAGGCCTTTTTTCGGCTAGTCCATTCATGATAGAACAGGTCCATGCGCACATTCGCACCCAGTTGGAGCGAATATGGCCCGCCCAGAATGTAATAGGCGACCATGGCGAATTGCGCCATTTCCAGCGTCCACAGCGATGGCATGAATACGGTCTTTGAGATCGACGACCAAAGCAGAATCGCCATCATCGCGAATATGCCATACATGACCACCCGGCCAAGGTGCCGGTTCAGCCCATCCACCCGGCGGACAAAGCTGCGTTCAAACCGCGTCATTGGCCTTTGCCCATCATCTTAGATTTCCGTGTTGTTTCGGGGGTGCCGAATTGCCTGATCACGTCGTGCAGGACCGGGCCGAGTTGCGCCGCGATCTGCGCCGCCTTGGCGGGGGTGTCGATCAGGTCGTTGCGCACCTCGATCATCACATTGGCCAGCCCGCGCCGCCCGGCCTGATCGCGTAATGTGTGGGTAACGCCATCAGTAGCAGAATAGGGTTGGTTCATCTCGGCGTGCAGTGTGGTTTGCTGCCTGATCCCGGCCAGCAGCGCCTGTGCCGCACGGTCATCCGCATCATGCAGGACACCCAGTTCGACGGCGCGTGCCTGACCGTTGAATACCGGGGTAAAGCTGTGAATGGTGATCATCACGGGGCCATCTGTGGCCATATTCTTTTGGTCCAGCACCTGCCCCAACAGCGCCCGAAAGGGGTCGTATACGTTACGGGTGCGTGCATCGCGCTGATCGCGGCTCAGGGCGGCATTGCCGGGAATGGTGAATTGTTCGCTTTGTGATGGCATGGCGCCGGGGGCCTCGGGGGGGCGGTTGCAGTCATAAACCAGCCTTGAGACACGCGCGGCGACCAAAGGTGCGTCCAGCAGGGTCATCAGGTTTTTGGCCAGATCCAGCGCGCCAATATCCCATGCGACATGCGAAACCGCCGCTTTTGGGTCAAGACCCAGATCACCCAAGGCCGCCGGGATGAACCGGCTGGCATGTTCGCACACCAGAACCGCCGGGGCGGTCCCATGCGCATTCAGCACATGCGCCGCCGGGCGTTCATCGGGGTTAAGCAGGGGTGACTCGGGGGCTGCAATCATATGTAGCATTTGCTACAGGATTTATCCGTCTGTCAAGAAAGTTTCGGTAGACATATCTACATTGCGGTCTAGTCTGTAGGAAAGAGTATATTGCGTGGCTGCCGTGACCCCATCGACCCGACTTGTAAGACAGATAATACAAGATGACATGGGGGCGCTCACGCGCTCTGAACGTCAGCTTGCCAGTGTTTTGTTGCAGGACTATCCGATGGGTGGGTTGCAATCGATCACCAAGCTGGCCGCGTCGGCCAGGGTTTCGACGCCCACGGTGATCCGCATGGCCCGCAAGCTGGGGTTTGACGGTTTTCCCGCCCTGCAAGAGGCCCTGCGCGAAGAGGTCGCCGCACAGATCAAAAAGCCGATTTCAAAGCGCGATGCGTGGATGGCCGATGCGTCGGCTGAACACCCGCTGAACCGGTTCGCCGAGGCGGTGGCATCCAATATAAGGCACACGCTGGACCGGATCGACATTGCCATGTTCGATGCGGTGGCCCGCCTTTTGGCGGACCAAAGCTGTCATATCTATGTGGCGGGCGGGCGGATCACCCGGTCGACGGCTGAATATCTGTCCAACCATCTTCAGATCATCCGCCCCAACGTGACCGAGTTGGGCAATTCGTCAAACGTCTGGCCGCAATATCTGTTGGATATGGATGACACGTCGGTCTTGGTGCTGTTCGATATCCGGCGCTATGAAAGCCATCTTGAAAAGCTGGCCAGCCTTGCCAGTGACCGGGGTTGCAAGGTGGTTCTGTTCACGGATCAGTGGCAATCACCGATTGCCAGCCGGGCGGATTACACGTTCAGCGCCCTGGTCGAGGCCCCGTCAAGCTGGGATTCGACCATCGCCATATTGCTGATCGTCGAGGCCCTGATCGCCGAGGCGCAAACCGCCCGGTGGGACGAGAGCAAAGAGCGTATTGAAGAGCTTGAGGCGATGTTCAGTTCGACACGGTTGTTCCGCTCGCCAACCTGAAGACGACCGGTTCGCCCCCCTTATCGCCTGTCAGCTTAACATTGGACCGGGGAAACGCCGCAAGGCCACGATGTTACGAATACCGCGACCATAACAAATATTCGCAACAATTCCCTTGTATCGAATCGGTTTCTTTCATATCCCGACCGTGCGGTCGGCTTTTCATCCGCAAAAACACGAGGTTCTCTGCATGGACGCATTCATCTGTGACGCAACCCGGACACCAATCGGACGCTATGGCGGGGGCCTCTCAGCGGTCCGTACCGATGATCTGGCAGCGGCCCCTATCGCGGCGCTGATGGCGCGCAACCCACAGGTTGACTGGGCCAGCGTGGATGATGTGATCTATGGCTCGGCCAATCAGGCGGGTGAAGACAACCGCAACGTGGCCCGCATGGCCGCCTTGCTGGCGGGGCTGCCCACGGATGTGCCGGGCAGCACGATCAACCGGTTGTGCGCCTCGGGTATGGACGCGGTCGGCATTGCCGCGCGCGCCATCCGGGCCGGGGATTATGACATGGCCATCGCCGGTGGCGTCGAAAGCATGTCACGCGCGCCGTTCGTGATGCCCAAGGCCACCACCGCCTTTTCGCGTGCCAACACGGTTTATGACACAACAATTGGCTGGCGCTTTGTCAATCCAAAGATGAAGGCGCTGTATGGCGTCGATTCAATGCCCGAAACCGCCGACAATGTTGCCGCCGAATACGACATTTCGCGCGCCGATCAGGATGCGTTTGCCGCGCGCAGTCAGGCGCGCTGGGACGCGGCCAACAAGGCCGGGATCTTTGGCGATGAAATCACCCCGGTATCCATTCCCCAGCGCAAGGGCGATCCGGTTATTGTGGATACGGACGAACATCCGCGCCCCGGCACCAGCGCCGAAAAGCTGGGCAATCTGCGGGCCATCAACGGGCCCGGCCTGACGGTAACGGCGGGCAACGCATCGGGGGTCAATGACGGTGCTGCGGCATTGCTGTTGGCAAACGAGGTGGCCGTGGCGCGCAATGACCTGACCCCGATGGTGCGTGTGGTCGCCATGTCTGCCGCCGGGGTGGACCCGCGCGTCATGGGGATTGGTCCGGTTCCGGCCTGCCGCAAGGTGCTGTCGCGTGCCGGTCTGAGCATTGAACAGATGGATGTGATTGAGTTGAACGAGGCCTTTGCCGCACAGGGCATCGCCACTTTGCGCGAACTTGGGGTGGCCGATGACGCGCCCCACGTCAACCCGAATGGCGGGGCAATTGCGTTGGGCCACCCGTTGGGCATGTCCGGGGCGCGGTTGGTGCTGACGGCGGCCTATCAGCTTAGGCGCACAGGGGGTAAATACGCCCTTTGCACCATGTGTGTCGGTGTTGGACAGGGCGCGGCCCTGATCCTTGAACGCGTCTGAAGGGAAACTTGCAATGTATGCACAGATGATCAAAACCGCCCGCGCAGGCATCAAGACCCGCGACGAGATGAGCGATCTCGAACGCGACTTTCAGGACAAGATCGACCGCGACATCAAGATCGAACCCCGCGACTGGATGCCGGATGATTACCGCGCCACGCTGATCCGTCAGATCGGCCAGCATGCCCATTCCGAAGTGGTCGGGCAATTGCCCGAAGGCAACTGGATCACCCGCGCGCCCACGTTGGAACGCAAGGCAATCCTGCTGGCCAAGGTGCAGGATGAGGCGGGCCATGGCCTGTACCTTTATTCCGCCGCCGAAACCCTGGGCGAAAGCCGCGATGAACTGACCCGCCTGCTGCACGAAGGTAAGATGAAGTATTCATCGATCTTCAACTATCCCACCCTGAACTGGGCCGATATGGGCGCGGTTGGCTGGCTGGTCGATGGGGCGGCGATCGTCAATCAGGTGGCTTTGCAACGCACATCCTATGGCCCCTATGCCCGCGCCATGGTGCGCATCTGCAAAGAAGAAAGCTTTCACGCGCGCCAAGGCTATCACGCGATGATGAAAATGGCCTTTGGCACGCCGGAACAAAAGGCAATGGCCCAAAGTGCGCTTGACCGGTTGTGGTTCCCGTCGATCATGATGTTCGGGCCATCAGATGCCGAAAGCACCCATTCCGAACAGTCGATGGCCTGGAAGATCAAGGTGAAATCCAATGACGAGCTGCGCCAGCAGTACATCGATCAGACGGTCCCGCAGATCGAATACCTTGGTCTGGACCTGCCCGACCCCAGCCTGAAATGGAACGAAGAAACCGGCCACTATGACTATGGCGAGCCGGACTGGAGCGAATTCTTTGATGTCATCAAAGGCAATGGCCCGTGCAATGTGGACCGTCTGAGAAACCGGGTGAAAGCCTGGGAAGACGGCGCGTGGGTGCGTGACGGGCTGATGGCCCACGCCCGCAAGAAAGCCGCTGCCAAAGTGGCAGCCCAGTAATTTTCGTTAGCCGAGAGGACAAGCACATGAAAAACGAATGGCCCCTGTGGGAAGTATTCATCCGTGGTCAGCACGGGTTGTCGCACCGCCATGTCGGATCGCTGCATGCGCCGGACGCAGAAACAGCCATCCGAAATGCCCGCGACGTTTATACGCGCCGCAACGAAGGTGTGTCGATCTGGGTGGCCGAGGCGGCACATATCGCGGCCAGCACACCCGGCGACAAAGGCCCCTATTACGACCCCTCGCAGTCCAAGGTTTACCGCCACCCAACGTTCTTTGATATCCCCGACGAAGTGGGGTCCATGTGATGACGCAGGTCGATCAAAACGCCCTGACGCAGTTTCTTTTGCGGCTGGGTGACAACACGCTGGTGCTGGGCCACCGGGTCAGTGAATGGTGCGGCCATTCGCCGGTTCTGGAAGAAGATATCGCCCTGGCCAACACCGCGCTGGACCTGATCGGCCAGACCCAACTGTGGCTGGGCCTTGCCGCCGAGGTTAAGGGAAACGACAGCAGCGCGGACAAGCTGGCGTTCCTGCGTGATGCCTGGGATTTCCGCAATGTGCTGTTGGTCGAGCTGCCCAATGGTGATTTTGGCCAGACGCTGATGCGTCAGTTTCTGTTTGATGCGTGGCAGTCCATCATGCTGGGCCGGCTGATCAAATCATCCGATCCGCGCATTGCCGCAATCGCCGAAAAGGTCAGCAAAGAGGTCACCTATCACGTTGAGCGTTCGTCCGGGACGGTTGTTGGTCTTGGCGATGGAACCGATGAAAGCCACGCGCGCATGCAGGTCGCGCTGGATTATCTTTACCCTTATGTGGGCGAAATGTTCCTGAGCGATGACACCGATGCGGCGATGGTTCAGGCCGGGATTGCCCCCGACCCATCCAGCCTGCGCGCCGAATACGACGCATTGGTCGGCAAGGTGATGGCCGAGGCGACGCTGGTTATTCCTGACAGGGCCTATACCCACAAGGGCGGGCGCACAGGGTACATGCACACCGAACATCTGGGCCATATACTGACCTCGATGCAGTGGTTGCAGCGGACCTATCCCGGGGCCGAGTGGTAACAACACATGACCCGGCCAGATGTTAAACAGGTCTGGGAATGGCTTGACGGCGTTCCTGACCCCGAGATTCCGGTGATTTCACTGGTTGATCTTGGCATCATCCGGGGCGTTGCATGGCAGGACGATACGCTGATTGTCACGCTTACCCCCACCTATTCGGGGTGTCCGGCGACCTCGATCATCAACATGGATATCGAAACCGCGTTGCGCGGGCATGGGATTGAACGGCTGGAACTGAAACGCCAGTTGTCGCCCGCCTGGACCACCGACTGGCTGTCCGGCAAGGGCCGCGCGGCGCTGGAAGAATACGGGATCGCCCCGCCGCAACCTGCGGGCGGGCCAACACGCTGTCCGCAATGCAAGGGCAGCAATTTAGAAAAACTGAGCCAGTTCGGCTCGACCCCGTGCAAGGCGCAATGGCGTTGCCGGGATTGTCTGGAACCATTTGAATACTTCAAGTGCATCTGAGTAAGGACCGCAAAACCAATGGCGCGCTTTCACGATCTGACCGTCACTGACGTCACCAAAACCATCCGCGATGCGGTTGTTGTCACGCTGAAACCGGCAAACGGTGCGGCGGACGCATTTGAATTCACCCAAGGCCAGTATCTGACCTTTCGCCGCGATTTTGACGGGCAGGAACTGCGCCGCAGCTATTCGATCTGTTCGGGTAAGGATGACGCCGCCCTTCAGGTTGGCATAAAGCGGGTCGATGGCGGGGCCTTTTCGACCTGGGCCAACGAAGAACTGGCCGTGGGTGACACGATGCAGGCGATGGCCCCGATGGGCAGCTTTTTCACCGAACTGGACCCAGGGGCCGACAGGCAATACCTGGGCTTTGCCGGTGGGTCGGGGGTTACCCCGGTTCTGTCGATCCTGAAAACCACGCTGGCGCGCGAACCCAATTCCACCTTTACGCTGGTCTATGCCAACAAGGGCGTCAGCACGATCATGTTCCGCGAGGAACTGGAAGACCTAAAGAACACCTATATGGGCCGGTTCAACGTCATCCACATTCTGGAAACGGACGCACAGGAAATCGACCTGTTCACCGGGCTGGTCAGCACGGGAAAATGTGCCGAGTTGTTCAAGGGCTGGATCGATATCGAACATGTCGATACCGCATTCATCTGTGGGCCGGAACCGATGATGCTGGGCATTGCGGCGGCGCTGCGCGATCACGGGCTGGACGACAGCCAGATCAAGTTTGAATTGTTCGCCAGTTCCCAGCCGGGGCGCGCAAAACAAAAGGCGGCATCAACCGGTGCGGCCAGTGGCGGGGATCAAACGAATGTGGTGATCATGCTGGATGGCGCAAGCCAGACCATCACCACGTCCCGGGATGTGTCGATTCTGGATGGGGCCCTGCAAAACACAATTGATGTGCCCTATGCCTGCAAGGCCGGGGTTTGTTCGACCTGCCGTTGCAAGGTGATCGAAGGCGAGGTCGAAATGGCCTCGAACCACGCGCTTGAGGATTACGAGGTGGAAAAGGGCTATATCCTTTCGTGCCAGTCCTTTCCGATAAGCGACAAGGTTGTCGTTGATTACAATCAGTAAGGCCGGGTGATCCCGGTTGGGTGACACGGGGGGGGAAGTGCCGCGCAAAGACGGCCCCTTTTTCTATTGCGTCGGGGTCACTACATTGTAAGGGGGATCAGCCGCCAGAAAAGGGATTCAGCAATGACCGACACAGCACCACGCACGGTTCGGGCCGCCGATGTCAAACAGATCAAGGAATGGCTGGACCGCAACGAAATCCTGTTGGTCGATGTGCGCGAAACCTCGGAATACGATGCCGAGCATATCGCCGGGGCCTTGTTGCTGCCCCTGTCCAGCTTTGACGCAGAGTTCTTTCCGTCCCTGCCCGGCAAGACCGTGGTTTTGCATTGTGCGGTGGGCAAACGCTCCGAGGCGGCGGGTAAAATGCTGCTGAACGAGGGGCACAAGGACATCATCCACATGACTGGCGGCATGGACGCCTGGAAGGCCGCCGGATACGCCACCGAGGTTCAGCTTTTGCCCCCCGGAGAAGAGGAAAAAACCGCCAAGCCGGTGTTCCTGTGCCCGCGCCCGGGTGATGTGCTGATGGGTGAATACATGAAACCGCTTGGCATTTCGGCACCCGAACTGGCCCAAAACATCGGTGTTCTGGAGGGGCGAGTTATTGACCTGCTGGCCGGAGACACCAGCGTGGGGGTCGAATTGTCACTGCGCCTGGCACGCTATTTCAGCACGGCGGCAGATTTCTGGGTGCATCTGCAATTGGAGCATGACCTGGAGCGCGCACGCCACAAGCTGGGCGAACAGATACGGCGCGAAATCTCGCCGCGTGTATCAAGCCGCTAAAGCCCGTTCAGCCCGTTCAGTGTCAGGTTCGTAACCAGCCTTGCGTATTCATCGCGCGCCTGTGCTCCGGCCCCGGTGTTCCACATGTAATACCAGTTCAGCATTCCAAACACCGACATGGTTGTCGCCCGCAGTTTGGGCGCGTCATCGCAGAACACACCCGGCGCAATCGCCAGAATGGTGTCGCTGACGTACGTCACCATATCGCGCTGATACCCGCGCAACAGCTTTTGCTGGGCATCCGGCAGGGCCGACATGCCGTTGATCTGTACCTGATGTTCGTGGTCCGCCCCCTGATAGGCCAGCAGGATTTCCGACACGATGTGCTGCAACCGCTGTTGCGGGTCCAGCCCGGCCACATCAATACCGACGATCCGGTCCCGCAGCGCCCGCAGGTAACTGTCAAGAATGTCAAACAGGATCGCGTCTTTGCCGTCGTAATAGTGATAGATATTGGCCTTTGAGATACCGCATTCACGCGCCAGTTGGGTCATCGAGGCGCGATCGAACCCTTCGGTGGCAAACACCTTGGCCGCCGCCCTGAGGATCTGGGCGCGCTTTTGGTCGTGGTCCTTGGCGATGGTGCGGGCCATGGGATTATCCCTTGTTCCGGTTGTCTGACACGCCGGCCACAGGCCGCGCCCGGTGCGGCCCCCATTTCAGGCGGTCCAGGTTGGATTTATGTGGGGGCAGATCCTTCATCATGGCCTTCCTTGGTCCTGATCATTCGTCAAATATCTGACCTTTTATGGTCCGCGATATGCCGCGAAATTCGGCCGTGACCTGACCGTGCTGGTTTGTGACGGTCACGTCGTAAATACCTGTGCGTCCTGCCAGGCTTATCTCGGTTGCGATGGCGGTCAGGCAGTCGCCCAACTGGCCGGGGGCCAGATAACTGATCGAGTTGTGATGCGCGACGGTGGATTGGTTGCGGCTGTTGGCGGCAAAGGCAAACGCGGTATCGGCCAGCATATAGGTAATGCCGCCATGGCAGATGCCGTGGCCGTTGCAATGGTGTTTCTGCACTGTCAGCGCCATCGTCGCGGCCCCTTCATCCATTGAAACCACTTCAATTCCGACCCAGGGCGAGGCGGCATCGGCCGTCATCATCGTGCTGGCCGTGCGTTCGGCGCGTTGTTGCGGCGTCATGTTCTGGTTCCTTTGAATATTGGCGTGCGTTTGCCCAGAAAGGCGCTGACGCCCTCGGCGTAGTCGGGGCTTTCGCCACAGGTTTTCTGTGACTGGGCCTCAAGCTCTAGCTGTTGATCCAGTGAATTGGTTGCGGCGGCCTGTATCGCCATCTTGGTCAGGCCCAGTCCAACGGTTGGCCCATCGGCCAGTCCGGCGGTCAGGCTGCGGGCCTCGTCCATCAGGTCGGCGTCTGCGATGGCCTTCCAGATCAGGCCCCATTCGGCGGCCTGTTCGGCGGACAAAGGCGTGGCGGTCAGGGCCAGCCCCTTGGCGCGGGCCTCGCCCAGAAGGCGGGGCAGTGCGAAACTGCCGCCTGCGTCCGGCACCAGGCCGACCTTGGCGAAACTTTGGATAAACCGGGCGCTGTTTGCCGCCAGCACGATGTCGCAGGCCAGCGCGATGTTGGCCCCTGCCCCTGCGGCCACGCCGTTTACCGCGCAGACCACCGGAAATTCCAGCGACCGGATCAGGCGGACCAGCGGCGCGTAATAGGTCAGGATTGTCTGGCTCAGGTCCGGGGGGCTGTCCATTTTGGACGGGTCCCGGTCGCCCAGATCCTGCCCGGCACAAAACCCGCGCCCTGCCCCGGTCAGCAGAATTGCCCGCGCCCCACCATCGCGCGCCTTTTCGATTTCGCCGCGCAGGGCCAGATGCATGGCGTCATTAAAGCTGTTCAGGCGGTCGGGCCGGTTCAGCGTGATTTCTGTCCAGTTTCCGTGGTTTTGCGCAAGAATACTGTCGCTCATGTTGCCCCTCTGAGTATGTGACCGCTGGATCGTATCTTGCATAAACCGAACGGTTGGTCAATAATAAAGCCAACGGATCAATCCCAGCGACAACAGGGCCTTGCAGGCCAAGGAGAACGATAATGAGCATCCAACAGGTCCCCAGTTTCGCCGCAGGTTCATGGATCGCCCCCGGTTCCGGTGCGCGCGATATCGCCAGTGCAATCACCGGGAAGGTGATCGCGCAGGCGGGCAACGACACACTGGATGTGCAGGCCATGCTGGATCACGCCCGTACCGTGGGTGGCCCGGCCCTGCGCGCCATGACGTTTCATGACCGGGCAAGGATGCTCAAAGGATTGGCGGCGCATCTGGGCAGGAACAAACAGGCGCTTTATGATCTGTCGTTCGACACCGGTGCCACGCAATCGGATCATATGATTGATGTCGATGGTGGCATTGGCACGATGTTTGTCTTTGCCTCAAAAGGGCGGCGTGAAATGCCCGACGGGCATGTCTATGTTGACGGAGAGGTTGAACAGCTGGGCCGCAGCGGCACCTTTCTGGGTCAACACATATGCACCCCCCTTCAGGGCGTGGCGGTGCATATCAACGCCTTCAACTTTCCGGTCTGGGGGATGTTGGAAAAGCTGGCCCCGGCCCTGTTGGCGGGGATGCCGGCGATTGTGAAACCGGCCACCAATTCCTGTTATGTGACCGAACTGGCTGTGCGGTTGATGCTTGGTTCGGGGCTGTTGCCCGCCGGGGCACTGCAACTGGTGTCAGGGGGTTTGGGTGATATGCTGAGCCATGTGGGCGGGCAGGATGTGGTCAGTTTTACAGGCTCGGCCAATACTGCGCTGATGCTGCGATCAAACCCGGTGATCCTGAAAAACGCGGTGCGCTTTGTGGCCGAACAAGACAGCCTGAATGCATCTATTCTGGGGCCTGATGCGGTGCCCGGCACGCCCGAATTTGACCTGTTCGTCAAGGAAGTGACCCGCGAAATGACCGCCAAGGCGGGTCAGAAATGCACCGCCATTCGTCGCATCCTTGCGCCGCAATCACAGGTGGATGCGGTAATTTCGGCGCTGTCCGAACGGCTGGCAAAGATACGGATCGGTGACCCCCGGCTGGAAACCACCCGCATGGGCGCGCTGGTCAGCGTGGGCCAGAAACGCGACGTGCTGGCAAGTGCGGCGATCATCGCACAAGAGGCCGAGCGGGTATTTGGCGACCCCGACAATTTCACCGTTGAGGGGGCCGATGCGGCCAAAGGCGCGTTTGTGCCGCCGATGCTGTTTCATTGCGCCGACCCCGACAGCGCGCAGGCCATACACGAGGTCGAGGCCTTTGGCCCGGTTTCAACCATCATGCCCTACCGCGATCTGGATCATGCCATTGCGCTGGCCAACCGGGGGCAAGGCAGCCTGGTGGCCTCGGTCATTACCCATGACGCGGATGTGGCCCGTCAGGTGGCCATTGGCGCGGGGGCATTTCACGGGCGGCTTTATTTCAACAACCGCGATTCTATGAAGGAATCCACCGGGCACGGATCCCCCCTGCCGCATATGGTGCATGGTGGGCCGGGCCGCGCCGGTGGCGGCGAGGAACTGGGCGGGGTGCGCGGTGTCATGCATTACATGCAACGCACCGCCATTCAGGGTTCGCCCGATATTCTGACAGCCATCAGTGGCACATGGGTGCCCGGCGCGACCGAGATTGCAGGCCCGGCGCATCCCTTTACCTGCCGCTTTGACGAGTTGTCGATTGGTGAGACACTGAATACCGCGCCGCGCACCATCACGTTGGATGACATCGAACATTTCGCCGATTTCACGGGGGATAATTTTTATGCCCACATGGACGAAGACGCCGCCGCCCGAAACCCGTTCTTTCCGGGTCGTGTGGCGCATGGCTATCTGTTGCTTAGCTTTGCGGCGGGGTTGTTTGTTGAACCGAACGAAGGGCCGGTTTTGGCCAATACCGGGCTGGATAACCTGCGATTCATGAAACCGGTCAGCGCGGGTGATGCCATTGCCGTGCGCCTGACGGTGAAAAAGAAAACCCAACGCAATGATGACTATGGCGAGGTGCGCTGGCATGTAACGCTAAGCAATCAGGACGCTGACATGGTTGGCGAATACGAACTGCTGACGATGGTTGCCTATTAGGGTCAGGACCCATTAATCCTGCACCTAGGGGGCTGCCCTACAAGATCAAAGGTGCCTTGGCCGGGTTTACCCGCGCTGTCGCCATATTCGGGGAATAACAAGATGCGGCTGGCAACAGTTCTTTTTGAGGGCACGACACGCGTGGTGGCGGCGCTGGATGATGAAACCCTGCTGGATCTGGATTGCGCGGCTGAATACGCCCGCTATGAAACCCGGACCTTTACCAACATGCAGGCGGTGATCGAAGAGGGTGATTATGGGTTGGAACAGGCCCACCACCTGCTGCGCCGGTCCAACAGGCGGGCAATTCTGAAGGTGGCGGATGTGACATTCATGCCGCCCCTCATGCCGGTACAGTACCGTGATTGTCTGGTGTTCAAGGATCACCTGACCAACAGCTTTGCGGCGGCCGAAAAGATGACCGGACGCAGCTTTGTCATCCCGCCGGTCTGGTATCGTCAGCCGATTTATTACAAGGGCAACCGGATGTCCTTTGTCGGGCATGGCGCGGATGTGATCTGGCCCGGATATGCCGATTTTCTGGATATAGAACTGGAATTGGCGATTGTTGTCGGCAAGCAGGGCAAGGACATCACGCCCGCGGACGCCCCCGCGCATATATTCGGCTATACGATCCTGAACGACATATCCGCGCGCGATGCACAGATGGACGAAATGGCGGGTCAGTTGGGCCCGGCCAAGGGCAAGGATTTCGACACGGGCAACATCCTTGGCCCGTTCATCCTGACGGCGGACGAGGTGCCACACCCGGCGGCGCTGGACATGCAGGCGCGGATCAATGGTATCCGTTGGGGCGGTGGAAATTCACGCGACATGCACCATGATTTCGGGGCAATTCTGGCGCATATATCGGCCTCGGAAACGATTTACCCCGGCGAGGTGATCGGATCAGGCACGGTGGGCACCGGCAGCGGCCTTGAGACAGGTAAACGTCTGGAACCCGGCGACCGGTTCGAACTGGAAATCGAAGGTATCGGCATCCTGTCAAACCGGATCATCAAAAACCACTAGCCCGGTTCGGGGCAAGAAAATAAGCGCCGCGCCCAACCCCGTAAGGGTGGGCGCGGCGGTATACTTATACTTTCTCTTGGGTGTACTTGCGCAGTTCGGTGCGCGCGACCTGACGGCGATGCACGGCGTCCGGCCCATCGGCCAGTCGCAGGGTCCGCACGTGGGTCCAGGCCTGGGCCAGTGGTGTATCCTGGGAAATACCCTGTCCACCAAACATCTGTACCGCCTCGTCGATCACCTTGAGCGCGACCCGTGGGGCCGCAACCTTGATCTGGTGAATCCACGGCGCGGCGGCGCGGGCATCGCCCTTGTCCATGTACCAAGCCGCCTTGAGGCACAGCAGGCGGGCCATTTCAATCTCCATCCGGCATTCGGCGATGATGTCGTAATTCGCCCCCAGTTGGGCCAGCTTCTTGCCAAATGCTTCGCGCGCCAGCGACCGTTTACACATCTGTTCCAGCGCAGATTCGGCCTGGCCGATGGCCCGCATACAATGGTGTATCCGTCCTGGGCCAAGCCGCCCCTGGGCGATCTCGAAACCGCGACCTTCGCCCAGCAGGATGTTGCCCGCAGGCACCCGCACATTGGTCAGCTTCATATGCATGTGGCCGTGCGGCGCATCATCGTGGCCGTACACCTCCATCGGGCGGATGATTTCGATACCGGGCAGATTGGCCGGCACCACGATCATCGACTGGCGCTTGTGCTTTGGCATCTCTTCGCCGGCGGTCTTGACCATGACGATATAAACGCTGCACCGCGGATCGCCCGCCCCGCTGGCCCACCATTTTTCGCCGTTCAACACATAGTCGTCGCCATCGCGCACGCAGGACATCGAAATGTTGGTGGCATCAGAACTGGCCACATCCGGTTCCGTCATCAGATAGGCAGAGCGCACCTTGCCCTCAAGCAGCGGCACCAGCCATTCCTCTTTCAGCGACTCAGAGGCATAGCGTTCGAACACTTCCATGTTGCCGGTGTCGGGCGCGGAACAGTTGAACACCTCGGCGGCCAGCGGCGTGCGGCCCATTTCTTCGGCGAAATAGGCGTATTCAACCGTGCTCAGACCAAAGCCGCGTTCGCTGTCCGTCAGCCAGAAGTTCCACAACCCCTGTGCCTTGGCCTTGGCCTTCAGCGACTCCAGTATCTCGGTCTGGCGTTCGGTGTATTGCCAGCGGTCCCCTTTGGACACCTCGCCCTGATACTCATCTTCCAGCGGTATGATCTCGTCGCGGATCATCGCCGCGACCCGGTCCAGAAGCTTTTGGTTCTCGTCCCGCATCCCCAAATTCATATTCATATCCCACGTGCCTCCAAACACCGCTGTATTTCTGTTGTTCAGAGGATGGCCAGATCACCTTGGTTTGTCTATGGGGCGTGACGGGACGTCACGGGCGGGCCACTTGGCAACTGGCCCGCCTTATTTGCGTAAAACCTTACTCTTGCGCGTCGTCGTAATCGGACATGGGCGGGCAGGAACACACCAGATGCCGATCCCCCCAGGCGTTATCCACCCGGTTCACTGGCGGCCAGTATTTATCAACCCGGAACGCACCCGGCGGAAAACAGCCCTGTTCGCGCGTATAGGGCCGGTCCCAGTCGCTGACCAGATCCTCGACCGTGTGTGGCGCATTCTTGAGCGGGTTGTTTTCGGCGTCCATCCGCCCCTCTTCGATCTCGCGGATTTCATCGCGGATCGCCAGCATGGCATCGCAAAACCGGTCCAGTTCTGCCTTGGTCTCGGACTCGGTTGGTTCGATCATCAGGGTGCCAGACACCGGCCAGCTCATGGTGGGGGCGTGAAACCCGCAATCCACCAGCCGCTTGGCGATGTCATCCACACTGACCCCGGCACTGTCGGCAAAGGGGCGTGTGTCGATGATGCATTCATGCGCCACGCGGCCCGTCTTGCCGCGGTACAGTACGCTATAGGCCCCCTCAAGCCGCTCAGCGATATAGTTGGCGTTCAAAATCGCCACCCTTGTCGCCTGGGTCAGCCCCTCGCCGCCCATCATCAGCGTATAGGCCCAGCTGATCGGCAACAATGAAGGCGACCCAAAGGCCGACGCCGATACCGGGCCTTCGCCCTCGCCGCCGGTGGGATTGCCGGGCAGATGCGGGATCAGGTGTGCCTTGACCCCAATCGGCCCCATGCCGGGACCACCGCCGCCATGCGGGATGCAAAACGTCTTGTGCAGGTTCAGGTGGCTTACATCGCCACCCAGATCGCCGGGACGCGACAGACCGACCATGGCGTTCATATTGGCCCCGTCGATATAGACCTGCCCGCCATTGTCATGCACGATTTGGCAGACATCAACCACCGTGTCCTCGAACACGCCATGGGTGCTGGGATAGGTAATCATGCAGCCGGCCAGGTTTTCACTGTGCAGTTCGGCCTTGGCGCGGAAATCCACCAGATCGATATCACCGTTTTCGGCCGATTTGACCGGCACCACCTTCCAGCCCACCATGGTGGCGCTGGCCGGGTTGGTGCCATGCGCGCTCATCGGGATAAGGCAAATGTTGCGATGCCCCTGCCCCTGTGCGCGATGCCAGGCGGATATGGTCAGCAAACCGGCATATTCGCCCTGCGCGCCAGAATTTGGCTGCATCGAAATCGCCGCGTACCCGGTGATATCACACAGCTTGGACGAGAAGTCCCCGATCAGTTCACTGTACCCCTGCGCCTGATCGGCGGGAATATACGGGTGCAGCGCCGAAAATTCAGGCCAGGTGATCGGCATCATCTCGGCGGCGGCGTTCAGCTTCATGGTGCATGACCCCAGCGGGATCATCGCCCGGTCCAGTGCCAGATCACGATCCGCCAACCGACGCATATAGCGCATCATCTCGGTCTCGGCCCGGTTCATGTGAAACACCGGATGCTCAAGAAAACTGGTCTCGCGCAGCAACGATTCTGGCAGGCGGTATTCCGGCGTCAGATCGTCCGGCTTCAGGATAATGCCAAAGGCGCGCCAGACGGCCTCGATCGTCGCGGGGCGGCTGCATTCATCCAGTGTAATGCCAACCTTGGTGTTGCCCACCTTGCGCAGGTTCAGCCCCTCGCGCACGGCAGCCTGCAACACGCCACGCTGCAACAACCCCACTTCGACCGTGATGGTGTCAAAGAAATGCTCTGGCTCGACAAGAAACCCGGCCGCCTCCAGCCCCTTGGCCATGCGCACGGTCTTGCGATGGATACGCTGGGCAATCGCGCGCAACCCTTCAGGCCCGTGAATAACCGCATAGAACGACGCCATGACGGCCAGCAACGCCTGTGCGGTACAGACGTTCGAGGTCGCCTTTTCACGCCGAATATGTTGTTCGCGGGTCTGCAATGACAACCGATAGGCGCGCCGCCCGTGGCTGTCGATAGACACCCCAACCAGCCGCCCCGGCATCGAACGTGCATAGGCCTTTTTGGTGGCCATATAGGCCGCGTGCGGCCCGCCATAGCCCATCGGAACACCAAACCGCTGGGTCGAGCCGATCGCAATATCAGCCCCCATCGCCCCCGGTTCCTTCAACAGGGTCAGCGACAGCGGATCGGCAGAAATGATGCCAATCGCCTTTGCCGCGTGCAGGGCGGCAATCTGGCCGGTGAAATCCCGTATCCGGCCCAACGTGCCGGGATACTGGAACACCGCGCCAAATACCGATGCTGCATCCATGTCATCGGGACTGCCCACAATCACCTCAATATCCAAAGGTGCGGCGCGTGTCCGGATCACTTCGATATTCTGGGGATGACAGTTTTCATCAACAAAGAACGCCTTGGCCTTGGTCTTGGATACCCTCTGCGCCATGGTCATCGCCTCGGCACAGGCCGTGGCCTCGTCCAGCAGGGATGCGTTGGCAATCTCCAGCCCTGTCAGATCGCTGACCATGGTCTGAAAGTTCAGCAATGCCTCAAGGCGCCCCTGGCTGATCTCGGGCTGATAGGGGGTATAGGCGGTATACCAGGCCGGGTTCTCCAGAATGTTACGCTGAATGACCGGCGGGGTGACGGTGCCGTGATAGCCCTGACCAATCAACGAGGTCAGAACCTTGTTCTTTGACGCCGTCTTTTGCATCGAAAACAGCAATTCCTGCTCGGACTTGGCCTTGCCGAAATCCAGCGGCTCTTTTTGCCTGATCGCCTCGGGAACCGTATCGTCAATCAGCGCCTCCAGGCTGTCCACGCCCACCACTTTCAACATATCCGCCATCTCGGACGGCGACGGGCCGATATGACGGCGATTGGCAAAATCATACGGCAGATAGTCGATCGGCGTGAATGTCATCACTGGATTCCTCTTGGCAGCAGGGCGACCCAAACAGGCCCGGCCCTGATCTTCTTCTTGTTCCAAATACTCCCGCCGGAGGCACCTGCCCCCGGCCACAAACCCTATCCGATGAATTTATTATATGCGGCTTCGTCCATATAATCGTCCATCGGCGCGGCATCGGATACTTTCATCTTGAAGAACCAGCCGCCACCGGTGGCATCTTCGTTCACCAGACCGGGGTTTTCTGTCAGGGCCTCGTTCACCTCGACGATCTCGCCATCCAGCGGGGCCAGAATGTCAGACGCGGCCTTGACGCTTTCGATCACCACGACATCTTCGTCCTTGGTGACTTCGGTGCCCACTTCGGGCAGTTCGACAAATACCACATCGCCCAGTTGCTCGGCCGCGTGGGCGGTAATCCCGACCACAATCAAATCACCCTCGGGCAGCAGCCATTCATGTTCTTCAGTATATTTCATTTCATTTTTCCTGTTGGTTCAGCGTTTGAAATTGGCTGCCACAAACGGCAGCGACGTGACGCTCAGAGGCATGCGCTTGCCGCGCAACTCTCCGAATACTGTTGTGTCTGCTTTGGCAAGGTCGACCGGCACATAGCCCATCGCCACAGGCCCGCCAACGGTTGGCCCAAACCCCCCGGAGGTGATCTTGCCAATCGCCTCTCCGCCCTCGGATGTGGCAAACAGTTCGACCCCCTCGCGCATGGGCGCGCGCCCTTCGGGGCGCAGGCCGACACGTTTGCGCGCGGCACCACTGGCAATCTGTTCCAGAACCGCCTGCGCACCGGGAAAGCCACCTTCACGTTCGCCGCCCGCGCGGCGCGCCTTTTGGATGGCCCAGACCAGACCGGCCTCGGCTGGCAGGGTATCCTCGTCCATATCATGCCCGTAAAGGCACAAACCCGCCTCAAGGCGCAGCGAATCCCGCGCGCCCAGCCCGATCGGCATCACATCATCGTGCGCCAGCAGCGCGCGGGCCAGGTCAACCGCCTGATCGGCAGGCACCGAAATCTCATAGCCATCTTCACCGGTATAACCCGACCGCGACACCCAGCACTGAGCGCCGTTCAGATCAAGCGTGGCCACATCCATGAACTTCATTTCGCCCGCCGCCGGGTTGATCGCCGCCAGAACGTCCACGGCTGCCGGGCCTTGCAGGGCCAGCAACGCGCGGTCCTCGATATAGGTAACGGAAATATCCGGCTCCAGTGCTGCGCGCATCCGGGCGATATCGGCCTCTTTGCAGGCTGCGTTCACCACCACAAACAGATGATCGCCCCGGTTGGCAAACATCAGGTCATCCAGAACCCCGCCCTGTTCGTTGGTGAACAGACCATAGCGCTGGCGCCCCTCGCCCAGACCAAGCACATTCATCGGCACCAGCCGTTCAAACGCCCCGGCCACCGCCTGATAGCTTTCAGCGCGCAGGATCACCTGGCCCATATGGCTGACATCAAACAGCCCGGCCTTTTCCCTTGTGTGCTGGTGTTCAGCCATAATCCCGGCAAACTGAACCGGCATGTCATAGCCGGTAAACGGGACCATCTTGCCCCCAAGTTCCAAGTGCAGCCCATAAAGCGGCGTTCTGAGCAGATCCGTCATGCCCTGTCCTGTCCTGTTAGCCGTCTGATCTGAGTATCACCGGCATCCCGTTCACCCACGCGTGTGCGTGTGCAGCGATGCCCCCTCTGTCCTTTCGCCTGAGATCGTTATCCCTTCGGCGGACGCGAATCCGCGCCTCTCTCCAGAGTTGTTTTCTGCGTGCGGTCCCTGTGGCCTGAGAGTTTCCGGGGCGGTTGCTCCTTCGGCACCGGTCCCGAATACTTTGGGTGCCGGTTCTCCCGCATGCACTGGTATACTTAACGTCAGCCCGGCGAGTCGACAAGGGTTTATTAGGGCGGTTTGCGCGCCAGTAAACGGGCCAGTAACCGGCGCTTGTACTTGCCCGGACCAAAGCCTGACGTCAGCCGTGAAACACCCACAAGGCCACGCCATGACCCTGACCGCTTTTGTCGCCGTGGTCGGCGCGGCGCGAGATCAGCACCATCTTTGCCCTGCTGCGCTTTGCTAAAACAGGCTGAAATACTCGGTCTGTTCCCATTCTGATATGGCCGACGAATAACGGTTCCATTCAAAGCGTTTGATTTTCAGCAGGTAATCAACCGTTTCATCGCCCAGCGCATCGCGAAACAATGCAGACCGGTCAAAGGCATCTATGGCCTCGGCCAGGCTGGTGGGCAGGTACGCGGAATCGTCATCATATGGCGTCAGCGTTGGCGGCGGGGCCTTGCGGCCATTCGTGATGCCATCCAGCCCGGCAATCAGTTGGGCCGCCAGCCCAAGATAGGGGTTGGCGGTGGTATCGGGGGCACGGTTTTCGACCCGGCTGGCGGGGTCGCCGGGCACCATCAGCGCCCGCACCATCGCCCCGCGATTGTCCTGCCCCCACTGAATACGGTTCGGGGCCAGTTGATAGGGCTGATAGCGTTTATAACTGTTCACCGTCGGCGCAATCAGCAACGAACTGGCGGCGGCATGGGTCAAAAGCCCGGCAATCCAGCCATCGGCCTGCGGCGTCAGCACGCCCGCATGTTCGGGCGTGAACAGCGCGCGACCACTGGCGATATCGGTAAGTGATTGATGGATATGCCAGCCGCACGCCATGATGTTGGGCAGGCGGGGTTTGGCCATGAAACTGGCATGCAGGCCACGGGCGGCGCACACTTCTTTGACCATGGTGCGGAACACCACCAGGTTGTCCGCATGGACCATCGGAGAGGCCGGATCAAAGGTGAATTCAAACTGCGAGGGGCCCATTTCCACCTCGACCGAGCGCACCGGCAGGCCCAGGCCCTGCGCCATGCGACGCAGGTGGTCCAGTATCGGTTCGACCTCGCCATAGCGGGTTTCGGTCAGAAAATGAAAGCCCTGCGCCAGCGCGCGGGTCTGGGGCGGCTGGCCCGGCATGGTGGTCTGCTCATGTTCCAGCGACGCATCGACGCGTTCAAAGATATGGAACTCGACCTCAAGGCCGATGGTCGCGGCCATGCCGGCATCCGCCAGCCGGCTTACGGCATTGCGCAGGATGGTGCGGGACGAAAACGGGATTTCGGTGCCGTCCCGGAAAACCACGTCACAAAACAGCCAGGCCGAATGGGGGGCCCACGGAAGGGTCCGAAAGGTGGTCGGGTCGGGCACCAGCAAAACGTCGCCCACCCCCTGCATCGGCCCTGACTGGATGCCGACATCGGCGGACCAGACAGGAAATGCCGTGCGGTGCGACGTGTCCTTAAGCAACAGGGTCGAGGGCACGGCAATGCCACTGGAAAACACCGATGGCAGGGCCGACGCGACCAGCGTTTTGCCCCGCAGCACACCGTGTTGATCAACGAACAATACGCGCACGGTTTCCAGATCACTGGCGGCCACACGGGCCAGCAACTCTTCGCCTGCGACGCAGGTTTCATCGTGCAAAAGGCCCATTTTCGCCAGTTTGCCGTTTCTGATCCCCTCAGACATCGGCGTCCCACGGGCAGGCTGCGCGGCGGGCCGCATCATTGGTGGCGGTGGCCGTTTCCATCGTGCCCTTGGCGGCAACCGAATCGTTTGATACCGGGCCCAGCAGGGTTGCCGGATCGGTATCGCCCCACATGGGCAGATCACCTTCGCGCCCGTCCTTCACCGCCTGAATGGCGGCCCGCAGCATACGACGATAGCGGATGATGGCGACATCGGTCTTGCCCAGATGTTCCTGCGTGCGGTCCTGAATGGCCCCCATCGATTCCACCGCCCACTGGTCATGCACGTTGATATCAAGCCCCATGCCGGTATAGGTCTGGCTCGCCTGTTCGTCCGGGTTATAGCCATAGTTGTTATGTGCCCCCTTCAGCGGCGCATAATCGGGCAGGCGGTGCTCCTTTAGCCGCTGTTCACGCATCAGTTTCTTGTCGACCGGCGCGGTATAGCTGGTGAACATCGAGAACCAGTTACAGGTCGTGTCATCGACCGGCACATGCCACTGGGTGATGGTCATATCACGGGACATGGGGATGCAGATTGCCTCGGGGAATATCTGATTGGTGACGCGCACGTGGGTTTGCCCATCATCCAGATGGCGCAGCGCGGTCAGGCGCATGCCATAGTCGGTTTCGTCCACGTTGATTTCGGGGCGGGGATAGTCGCGCAGCACCTTGGTGATCGGAATGCCGGAATCGGCGGCAGAATCGCGGAACTGTTTACCATAGCTGTCGGCCGGGTCTTCGTCCTGCAAAAACCGGTGCAGGAACGAGGCATGCGCCGGGTCGATCCCCACCTCAAGCGCCTGAAGCCAGTTGCAATCCCACAGACCCTTGAACGCGAATACATGGGTGTCGGGCGCGCGAAAACAGTCGAAACTGGGGAACGCAGGCGCATCGCCCGGCCCCATATAGGCCCAGATGATGCCGTTGCGTTCAACCACCGGATAGCCGGCGGATTTGATCTGTTCGTGCATCCGGCTGCCTTCCGGCTCTCCGGGTTGTTCGACGCATTGGCCGGTGCGGTCAAAATGCCAGCCGTGAAACGGGCAACGCAGGCCGTTATCCTCAAGCCGACCAAAGCACATATCGGCACCGCGATGCGGGCAGCGCCGACCAATCAGGCCCAACTGGCCTTCGGTGTCACGAAACAACACCAGATCCTCGCCCAGCAAACGCACCGGCACCACCGGGCGAGCCGACATCAGCTCGTCACTCAGCGCCGCCGGCTGCCAGTAACGGCGCAGCACGGCACCGGCATCGCTGCCCGGGCCGACGCGGGTCAGGCTGTCATTCATGTCCTGGCTGATCATTGGTGGG
>DAOUPC010000241.1 GCA_030626365.1 Paracoccaceae bacterium | reverse complement strand
TGGGGTCGGCGATTCGCCCGGCGGTCGAACGGTTTTTGATTGCCCGCGGGGTGGGTGACATCCCCAACCGGCTGGAAACCGTGTCAGGGGCGTTCGGGCGGGTTTACACACGGCGCTCGGATGCGGTCTGGATCATTTCCGCCGGTGTTGTGGCCAATGAGATCGCCGACAGGCATCTTGTGCCGCTGCCTTTTGACACCAGTTCCACACGCGGGCCGGTCGGGTTGATGCGCCGCCCCGGCACCACGCCAACGCCACAGGATCAGGTATTTCAGATCGCGCTGCGCACTGTGATTGCCCGGATGGATTTGGGTGCGGGCGGGATTAACGAACCCTGATCCTGACTTTGGCCCCGACTTTGGCCCCGTCTTTGGCAGGAGAAATCATTTTGCCGCTTTCATCCGGTACGTGCATGGGTATCATCGTGCGTGATGAATAACCTTGGAATCAAAGCCCGCGTTTTGTGGGCGCTTTTTTGTGGTGTCGTGGTGCTGGTCGCACCCGGCCCTGTGCTGGCCCATGCGTCCGAGCAGGGCTTTGTGCTGTTGTTGCCCACCCGCATCTACATTCTGGCCGGGACCGCCAGCGTTGCGTTGACGGTTCTTTTGGTGGCGGTGCTGCCTGAAAGAACGCTTGGGGGGGTGTTCCGGCCTTGGGGGTTGATGCGCTGGCGCAGCCCGTCGGGGGCGCGCCATGTCACCAGTTGCCTTGCGCTGCTGGCGCTGGGTTGGCTGGTTTGGGTCGGCTTGGCGGGGCCGCGCGACCCGTTGTCGAACCCTCTGACGCTGTTCATCTGGACGCTGTGGTGGGTTGGGTTCGTGACGGTGCAGGGGCTTGGCGGCAACCTTTGGGCCTGGGTCAATCCCTGGACCGGGCCGGTTGCGCTGACGCGGGTAGTGCTGAATCTGCACCCGTTTGTGCGGCTTCCGGCGCGGTTGGGCCATTGTCTGGCGATTCTGTCGTTTCTGGGGTTTGTCGCGGTCCTGCTGGCCGATCCGGCCCCGGCCGATCCTGCGCGTCTGTCGGTTTATGTGGGGGGGTACTGGCTGTTTTCCTATCTGGCGGTGTTGGTGTTTGGCCCACGCTGGCTGTATCGCGCCGAAGGGATCAGCGTGCTGATGCGGACCTATGCGCAGATGGGTCTGTTTGGCCGCCTTGGCAATCGTGCGGCGCTGGGCCTGCCGGGGTGGCAGGTATTGGCACGCGCGGCACCTGCGCCGGGGCTTGCGGTGTTCATCCTGCTGATGCTGGGCAGCGGCAGTTTTGACGGGCTGAACGAGACATTCTGGTGGCTGGATCTGCTGGGCCTGAACCCTTTGGAATTTCCCGGCCGTTCGGCGGTTATAATTCAGAACCTGACCGGGTTGCTGGTCGCCAATCTGGCGCTGATCGCCGTGTTTTTGCTGACCATCCGGGCGGGGCTGGCGCTGGCGGGGGCACAGGAAGGCCAAAAATCGGACCTGAAACTGGGACAGGCGTTCTGCCTGTTTGCCCCGTCGATACTGCCCATCGCGCTGGGCTATCATATTTCCCACTACCTGCCGGGGTTTCTGGTCGATGGCCAATATGCGCTGGCCGCCGCCACCGACCCGATGAAAACCGGCGCGGATTACCTGGGGCTGGGGCAGTTTTATGTCACCACCGGGTTTTTCAATACCCAGGCCAGCGTGCGGCTGATCTGGCTGACTCAGGCCAGCGCGGTGGTTGGCGGGCATGTCATTTCGGTGATGCTGGCCCATGTCATTGCCGTGCGCCAGTTCGGGTCCGGGCGGCGTGCCATTCTTAGTCAGGCACCGCTGGCCCTGTTCATGATTCTGTATACTTTGTTCGGTCTTTGGCTGCTTGCCTCGCCCCGCGGTGCATGAGGAAATTCAAAACACTGGACAAACGATCATATCGCTTGCACACTAACGACTAAAGAGGCCGCGATACGGCCCGGATCATATCCAAAAAGGGGAAATTTCTGATGACCAAAGAGACCAAGCATCCCGTAGGGAAAAGCAACGAAAAGAAGGCCGGCACGACCCGCCGCAATGTGTTGAAAACACTTGCCGTCGGCGCGGCGGCAACCAGCCTGCCTTTGTGGGCGCGCTATGCGCAGGCCCAGACCTCGGCACCGATCCGCATCGGGTTTCAGGCGCACAAGACCGGCATCGGCGCCGCCTATGGTCGCTGGTATGACCGCACGACAGCCGCCTGTGTCAAACAGATCAACGCCGCCGGTGGCATCAATGGCCGCCCGGTCGAGATTGTTCTGGAAGATGACGGAACCGACCCCAAGCGCGGGGCCGAAGTGGTCGAAAAATTTGCCACTCAGCTTAACTGTGACGTGGGTTTCGGCACCCTGTTCAGCCATGTCGTGATCGGGTCAGCCCCGCGCGCGGGCGAACTGAAGCTGCCGTATTTCGTGGTTTCCGAAGGTCACCACGTGGCCAGCGGCATGTTGAACCGCTGGACGCTGCAACCCGGCATCACCGATGTGAAAAGCCAGGTGCAGGCGATGGCCCCCTATGTCAGTTCGACCCTGGGCAAGAAGGTCACGATGATCTTTCCCGACTTTGCATTCGGCCACGACCACCGCGACTTTTTCACCGCCGCACTCGAGGCGCAGGGCGGCGAGGTGCTGGCGCATATCGCCATTCCGCCAAGCGAAACCAGCTTTACCAAGTATTTCCCGAAAATCCCGCGTGATACCGAAGTGATCTATCACGTGATGGTTGGCCCCTCGGTGCTGACCTTCGTCAAGGAACTGGGCGAATTCTTTGGGCCGTCACGCCCTGAGATGTTCGGCTTTATCGACAGCCTTGAGGCGGTTGATCTGGCCAGTCCGGGGCTTGAGTATCTGGACGGCACCTATTTCTGGGAGGGCAGCCCACGTTACGCGCAGGCCAACCAGACGTCGTTCGACAAAAACTATCGCGAGGCGATCGGCATCGACAATAACGGCGCATCGATCAGCGATTCCAAGGATGTGTCGACCTATGCCCACATGTTTGGCTGCTGGGAAACGCTGCATGTGATCAAGGCCGGGATGGAATCCGCCGGATACCAAAGCACCGCGGATCGTGGCAAACTGGTCGAGGCCGTAGAGGCAATGACCCATATGCCCCATTCCAACGAACACCCACAGGGGGCCAAGCTGTTTAACGGCAAGACCCACCAGGTGTTTGGCCCACAGTACATTTCCAAGATGTCGGGCGGAAAGCTGAACGTGGTGCATACCGCGTCGATCGAGGACACGCTGTACCCGGACGAGGTAGATTACACCAAGCAGGCCCTGTAAGGCCGCGTGGGTTTATCCCACCCTGAACGAAAGATCCGACGCGACCCCGAATGGCCGGGGTCGCGTCGCGCGAAGTATTGAGGCATTTTCATGGATTTCGGACCTTATCTTATTCTCGCCTCGCTTGAGGGGTCGGTGACGGCTGCTGTGCTTGCGCTTACGGCTGTCGGGCTTTCGCTGGTTTTTGGCGTGATGCGGGTGGTGAATGTCGCGCATGGCGAATTCTTCATGCTGGGCGCTGTTCTGGCATGGTGGGTGGCCAATGCAATTGGCGCAATCGGCGGGCACCCGGCGATTGGTTTTGGCGTGGCGCTGCTGGTGGTTCCGCCGCTGGTGGGGTGCGTGGCGGTGGTGGCCGACATGACGGTGCTGAAGCGCATCAATTATGACCCGGAACGCACGATCATTGCGACCATCGGCATCCTTTATATCCTGCAACAGGTCACCCTGATGACCTATGGCCCCGATGCGCGCCCGGTTGAACCACCCTTTAACACCCGCCTTGCCATCCCGTGGTTCGAATTTGCTGATGGCCGGCTACAGATGTACTGGCCATGGGGCCTTAGCACGACCAGTTACAAGCTGGCCGTCATTGGCGCGGCTGCGCTGGTGCTGGTCGGGGTCTGGGTGCTGATGGCGCGTACCAGAATTGGCCTGCTGATGCGGGCAACCCAGCTGGACCGTGAAATGGCGATGGCATTCGGCATCCCGGTCGAGCGGATCTATGCCATGGTCTTTGGCATGGGGGCGGGGCTGGCGGCGATGGCGGCGGTGCTGATCGTGCCGATCCAGCAGGCGCATTACCTGATGGGGGGCGATCCGTTGTTATTGTCGTTCATCGTGGTGATCATCGGCGGCCTTGGCAGTCTGCCGGGCACGGTGGTCGCGGCCATCCTGATCGGCCTTAGCGATGGCATCATATCGGTGTTCTTTTCGCCCACGCTGGCCAAGATTCTGGCCACTTTGCTGGTGGCACTGGTTCTGGTGTTCCGCCCGCAAGGCCTGTTCGGGGTGAAAAGCACGTGAGCGA